>CANMNM010000137.1 GCA_947499275.1 Actinomycetota bacterium
CTTGCTATAGGTTTTTTTGGTCTCTTCACCATTGGTCTATTTACTTTTTACCTCTCGGCAGATGCACCAAGATTCCGCCGTTACATCCAATCACTGTTCTCACCGAAGTTTCAACCACTTGCTGATCAGGTGTGGAGTGTTACTGCAGAAAAGACCGGAAGTTACGTGGCCGCCCGCGTCGTTCTTGCCTTGATAAATGGCAGCACGACGGCAGTAGTCTTCTTCGCAATTGGCATGCCTTCGTGGCTGGCGCTGGGAATTTGGACCGGACTCGTTTCACAGTTTGTGCCAACTATCGGCACATATATTGCAATCGCGCTTCCCGTTCTCATTGGTTTACTCAGCGGAAATCCCTGGATCGGAATCATTGCCCTGCTGTGGGGGATCCTCTACCAGCAAATTGAGAATCTCACCATTGAGCCGAAAATTAGTGCTCGTGCTGTTAACGTCCACCCGGCCGTCGCCTTCGCCTCGGTCCTGCTGGGAGCGGCCCTCTTTGGGGTGGCTGGTGCATTACTGGCTGTCCCAATAGTTGCCATGGCCAGTAGCATCGTGGAATTGCGACATTTGCGTTTCGAAGTGCCGCCTGATGAACCTGATGAAGCATTAGAATCCCGTAAAAGACGATCACGGCTGTGGAAGAAGGAATCATGAATATCACCGATCAAAGCTTGCGTCGATGGAATGTCATTGCGGGATTCGCGCATCTCATTCAACTCATACTTATTTTGGTGTTGGCCAATGACTTCACCCTGCCTGTTACGGCGACTTACATGGAGGGCCCACCCGGAACACCCCCAAGTGACACGGTCACTTTGTTTGACTCCCCGATCGCTTGGGGTGTCGCGTTGTTCTTCGCCCTTTCTGCCTTTTTCCATTTCCTCGTTGCAAGTCCCATGTTTTTCACAAAGTACATTGATGGGCTGAACCTCAAGCACAATTATTTCCGGTGGGTTGAGTACTCGATCAGCTCTTCGGTCATGATTGTTTTGATCGCTCAAATCACAGGAATCTCGGACGTAGCTGCGTTAATCGCTATTTTTGGTGTCAATGCCTCGATGATCCTCTTCGGATGGCTCCAAGAAAAATACGAACAGCCAGGAAGCGGCGGGATGCTTCCCTTTGTATTCGGTTGTATTACCGGGATCGTGCCCTGGATCATTGTGACAATCTTTGTGGTTACCCCCGGATCAACTTCTGCAAATGAGACTCCAGTCTTTGTTTACGGCATTATTATTTCACTGTTCCTGTTCTTCAACTCATTCGCATTGGTCCAATACCTGCAGTACAAGCAGGTGGGTAAGTGGGCGAACTACCGCTACGGGGAACGCGCCTACATATTTCTCAGTCTGATTGCCAAGAGTATTTTGGCTTGGCAGATTTTTGCCGGGACCTTGGCTTCATAACAATCGGTCGACCACTTACTAAATACAGGCTGGTTTATTTATGTATTTGGGTTCGTGAGTTGATTCTGCGCGCGTTTCATCAGCATATTGACCACTTGGCCAAATTCCGCGAACCTCGGATTCGTTGATGCGCCGGATTGATACCTCGCCCAAATTTGTTGAATGATCACAGCCAGCCTGAATAATCCGAAGATTTCATAAAATTTCCAATTAACTCTCAATGATTCTGCAACCTCGCCACCCATCAGTGCCGAGTAGCGTTCAACGATCTCGGATCTGGTCAACATTCCAGGGGCGTCTGAGGGTTGCTTGCGAAACTGAAAGAATTCCGAGTCGTCATCAGCTTGAACCCAATAGGACATTGCTGCACCTAAGTCCATGCATGGATCACCTACCGTCGACATCTCCCAATCAAGAATTCCAATCAATTCACCTTGCGAACCGAGCACAAGGTTGTCAAAGCGCCAATCTCCGTGAATGAGAGCGTGCTCAACATCAGGCGGTTGATTGTTGGAAAGCCAGGCCATGAGGCTCTCTGCATCAGGGACGTCTGCGGTTCGCGCATCGCGATAGCGCTTGGACCAACCAGAAACTTGGCGAGCAACATAGCCATCTCCACGATCAAGTTCAGCAAGTCCCACCTCAGAGACATTAATTTGGTGAAGTTGGGCGAAAGCATCAACCATGGACTCGCAAAGGATTCGGACGGCGTCCTCGCTGCCATTGAGTTCATCCGGTATTGAAGAACTCAAGATATGACCCTCGATGTATTCCATCAGATAAAAAGGTGCTCCGAGAACTTCCGTGTCTTCACAATAGGCAATCACATTGGGTGCTGCTTGCAGCACAGGACTCAGTGCGCTCAAAACTCGAGCTTCACGCCCCATGTCATGGGCACTGGCCGCCTTCACGCCGTGCGGCGGTTTACGCAATACATAAGCCGCGCCAGCCGAATCAGTGACCAAGTAGGTCAGGTTGCTGGCACCACCTTGAAACTGCAACAACTCCAGCGGGCCCTGGAGACCTACGCCACTTTCATTTGCCCATCCCAGTAGCGCCTCAAGATCCAGTGAGTCTTCATCGCGTACAGCGTAAGTGCGGGAAGGAGCAGCACTACTCACGCGATGTATCCGTGACCACGATAACGACTCGATCCTGTGAACGAAGTGCCATAACCAAAGCAATGATCCAACCGATAATGGTCCAACCCAAAAGTAAGTTCACCCAGAAAACTCCCCAGTGCTTCACATCACGCAACGTGGCAATAGCCCACGGCAACATGTAGAGCCCAGAGACAATCGCGACGATGATCGCCACAATTTTGGTTGCGGTCCACGACCGATTCGCCGGGGAAACCGAGTATGCAATCGAAGGTTCATTATCCATGCCGGGAATCTAACACCACCCACTAGCATTCACGCATGTCTACACCAATCGAAAGCGTCATCACGGTCCAAGAACAGGGTCACGTTCTCCTCATTGGACTCAATCGCCCCGATAAATACAATGCGATGAATCTTGCGGCAATTGACCAGTTGGCTCAGGCATATCAGCTTCTTGAGGACTCCCCCAACTTGCGAGTGGGGGTCCTTTTCGCCCACGGCAAGCACTTCAGTGCGGGACTAGACCTAGCCGAGGTGGGTGCGGAAGTTTCACGACGCGGCCCCGCCGCTCTTTCCGGCAACTCAACCATTGACCCCTATGGAATTTGGGGTGCGAAAGTCAGTAAGCCAATTGTGATTGCCCTACATGGAATTTCCTTCACCGTTAGCATCGAATTGGCATTAGCCAGCGACATTGTGATCGCCGCAGAAGATACACGCTTTCGCCAACTTGAGGTCGGTCGCGGAATCATTCCTTTTGGTGGCGCCACTATTCGGGCAACAGAACAACTGGGTTGGGGTAACGCGATGCGATTTCTCCTCACCGGTGAAGAGTTTGGCGCGCAAGAGGCGTTGCGGATCGGACTTGTTCAGGAGATCACACCCGTTGGAGGCGACACTCAACGGGCAATTGAAATAGCTGAACTGATAGCTCAGCAAGCACCTCTCGGCGTCTACGGGACACTCGCCAATGCACGTGTGGTTCGGGAGTCAGGTCAAGAAGCTGCTATCGAACATTTACGTCAGATTCTCCCCGGGATTCTAGAAAGCGAAGATGCTGCCGAAGGTGTCAAGAGTTTCCTTGAAAGGCGCGACGGCAATTTCACCGGCACCTAAGGTGATGTGACCGCCAGGGGAAAACACTTACTTGGAGAACGCCTCGATAGTCAGAGTCTTGGCACTGATCCAAATTGAAGTGCCGACGGCCAATTTCAACTCCGCAAGGGATGCGTGAGTGATCGTGGCAACAACCGGCGGGGATGCTTCAACACTCACCCGAATTCGATCATGCATTGGTGCAAGTCCACTCACCGTTCCTTGCCAAACGTTGCGGGCGCTGCCTTCAGGCTCATTGATGTGAAGTGTGATGGACTCCGGTCGCAGCACAGCCAAGACTTCACCCTCGAGTGAATGCTCTGGTATGTGAAGTACCCCGCCCCCTTCGACGTATAAAACACCGGCATCAGCTTGCCCGCGAATAAGGTTTACACCCATCAATGCTGCGACATAACTGGTCGCAGGTCTCGCTGCAAGTTCACTCGGTGTTCCTTCTTGGGTGATCACACCGTTTTCAAGGACGATTACTCGATCAGCCAGCAGCATCGCATCAAGTGGATCATGGGTGACAAAAACTACGCAGCCAGCAAATGCTTTTATCTGCCGGTCAAGTTCTGCTCGAACGCTCTCACGAGTTTGAGCATCAAGCGCTGCCAGGGGCTCGTCAAGCAAGAGGACATCTGGTTGGGTCGCCAGCGCCCGAGCGAGTGCCACCCGCTGGCCTTGTCCCCCCGAGATTTGACCGGGCTTTCGGTTCGCCAATTCGGTGATCCCTAATGAATTCATCTGAGCTCGGGATTGAGTTTGCGCTTCTTTTTTTGACGCCCCCAGGGAACGTGGCCCAAAAGCAATATTTTGCTCAACGCTCAGGTGGGGAACGAGCGCATAGTCTTGAAACACGACACCAACGGATCGCTCCCGTGGGGAAACGTGAATTGACGGGGCCGCATTAACAACC
>CANMNM010000138.1 GCA_947499275.1 Actinomycetota bacterium
CCCGGCAGTGCCTTCCAAGGTTGGGTGGATGCCCACGACGCGGCACCTGCCACAACGGCTACCCCAACGTGGCGCAAACCGGGGCCACCACTTTGATCACGTGAAGCCGAGTTTGCCAGAACACTCGCACCCGACATTGTGGCCAGAGTTTGTGCAGCTAACCGACCCAACGCTCGTCCCGATGGTTCGTGCTCGCGCCAACGAATGGCATAAGCCGCCCCGGCACCCAAGGCTCCCGCAACACCGGCAACAATTAGGCGGCTTCCCGCAGTCGGTTCATCGGTGCGGCCCAAACGGGAAGCGACCGAGGTCAACAGGGCATCGCCGGCGCTATAGGCCTGGTAGGCGATCGCCGATGAAGCACCCGTAATGATCGCCTGATCCGTTGACCCGCGAGTCAATAAATTGGGTTGAAATGAGCGACCAATCGCTATGGCTGCTCCAATAATTCCCGCGCTGGCTGACCTGTCCATACCGGGAGTCTATAGATATGTGTCAAGGCCGGGAAAGGGCCATTTCCTGAAGGCTCGAAGCCGGGAATGCGATGAATCCAGCGCATAAAAACAAAGTGGAGCTGAGGGGATTCGAACCCCTGGCCTTCTCATTGCGAACGAGACGCGCTACCAACTGCGCCACAGCCCCTTGTGGGAGGCAGGTTAGCAGAGGCTATTCGTTTGCGGCGCGCGCTTGGTAGGGCGAATTCGCGCGGATGATCGGGATCTCGGCGGTTTCATCGGTCACGTTGGCAACTCGACCCTGTTGAGCTTTGTTTACCAGGTCCAACATGGACTCACCGGACCAATCGCCATTACGCTCAATATTGCGCGGGATCGCGGTTGCGCGAGGTGACGAGATGTAACTGGGAAGGGTTTGTGGAACAGCATCCCATCCCGATACTTCTTCATCCCATGGATCCCAATTGGCGAACTCATCAAGTTCACTCTTTTGTAGCTCGGCTCGAGTTCGGGGACGTTGCTCCTTGCGCGGCTCGCGGACTTCCGCAACCTCATGAAATTCACGGTATGCGCGCTTCGTGCTGCTGGCACTGCTGGCACTGCGCGCCGGCGTCTGTGCGCGCTTCGAGGCGGTCAACATTGTGGTGACAAGGAATGCAACCAACAGGATCCCGGCTGTGATGGCGACAAAAGCAGGGATAAATCCCATAACCGTGCCGATCAACCCAAGGGCGGTAATGCTGGTCAGCGCGGCGAGCACCATCGAGCGGCGTTTGGCCGCTTTGGCCCGGGCGCGATCCCGGGGAGATGTGAACTCGCGGTCATGGCGTACCTGTCGATCTGACTCGGAATTAGCACGATCGGCTCGATCAGCATGATCACCGAGTGACCTCATCGCTGAACTAAACCGGGCCGTTGAACGAACTTCGCTGACTTGATCTTGGCGCTTGAGCCAGATGGGGATTAAAACGGCGGCCCAAAGACCAATGATCACCACATAGATCAGTCCCGTCACACCTTAAGATTAGGTGTACGTGCCTACTTCTCTTGGTATTCCACGTTTTCTTCATTTGGCGTGTCGCGAAATTTAACAAATCCAATATGATCCCGCCAGTCACCGTCGATATGTAAGTACCTTGGTCTGTATGACTCTTGGGTGAACCCTGCTTTCACGGCAACCGCACAAGAGGCTGCATTTTCAGGTCGAACATTTATTTCGATCCGATGCAACAGCATTGTGTTAAAACAGTAATCGGCTGCCATCTCAACGCAGGTCGTCATGAGTCCACGCCCGGCAACACTCTCATCTATCCAGTAGCCAAAAAATGCACCACGAGATGAGCCGCCCCAAAGCCCACCAACGGTGAGCTGACCAACAAATTTTCCTTCGAATTCAATAGCAAAAGGAAGCGCCCGACCCTCGCGTGCTTCTTTCTTCATCAATCGGAGCATCCCGCTGTAGTTGGGAGATCTTTGCCCAACCCTGTGGCCTTCAGGTGGCATGGTCGCATCCCATTGTTTTAACCATTGAACATTTCTCTTGCGAACATCACGCCATTGCCGTCGATCGGAAAATCGAAGAGGACGAAGTATGAGTTGCCCTTGAGTTAATGTGACCGGCCAAAAACCAGAAACCGTCATGGTCGCTACTGATTACCGGTTGATCCTGTTGAAGTGAACTCTTGTAGCCACGCGGTCAGCTGGGGACCAATGTCTGGGCGCTGACTTGCCAAAGTAATTACCGCCTGCAAGTAACTCAGTTTGTCTCCGGTGTCATACCGCCTGCCATCAAAAATAACTCCACGAACTCCACCGCCCTGCGCTGGTGACATCTTTGCCAAAACTCGAAGTGCGTCGGTTAACTGAATTTCACCCCCACGACCCGGGGCGGTTTCTGAAAGGACCGCGAACACCGCAGGATCAAGAATGTAACGACCAATAATTGCTAAGTCACTCGGCGCATCGGCAATGTCAGGCTTCTCAACTAGGTCCGTAACTGCAAAGACTCCATTAATAGGATCAGTCTCAATACCAACGCAGCCGTAAAGCGAAATGGTTTCCCGGGGTACCTGCATCAAACACAGAACCGAACCACCAAATTCACTCCGGATTGCGATCATGCGTTCCAGGATTGGGTCCCGTGCGTCAATGAGATCGTCACCCAACAACACCGCAAATGGTTCATCTCCCACATGTTGCTGGGCCACAAGCACTGCGTGTCCTAGTCCGAGGGGGTCACCCTGGCGAACATAGTGAATTCGAGCTAGATCGGTGGACTCGCGAACAAGATTCAGTCGCTCTGTATCCCCCTTGCTTTCCAGAACCTGCTCAAGTTCATAGTTGCGATCAAAATGATCTTCGAGCGGACGCTTACTTCGCCCGGTCACAAAGAGGATGTCCTCCAGTCCGGCCGCGACAGCTTCCTCAACGACGTACTGAATCGCAGGTTTGTCAACGACGGGCAACATTTCTTTGGGGGTTGCTTTGGTCACAGGCAGGAACCTGGTCCCTAGCCCTGCAGCTGGAATCACCGCTTTGCGTACTCCCTGGAACGTCATGAGATGACCCTACGGCAAAGCCACACATATATATGTGGGTACACGGGGTACCCGATTTCGACAAATCAGGGTGCCCGCAAAACGCTCACCCAGGTGAGAGAGCATGGGGGTGTGACGCAGGATTCAAGTGCCCGAAAATCAGCCTTGCGTTCGCAACTTCGAGCGGCTCGAAAGCAACGTGATCCTGGTGCAATGGCAAAGCTTGATTTGCAGATTTCCCAACAAATTTCCGATGTCCTAGAAACTATTGAGCACACTCACGGGAGTGTGATTGCCGCATATGTTGCAATGCCGCACGAGCCTTCGGTGAACACATTACGGTCGCGATTACAAGACACGGGTTGCACGGTACTCATCCCCATTGTCAGCGGCGATCAGTTGCTGTGGGCTATAGATGGGAATGAAGCGTCTTGGGCGCGCAACACATTTGGCACACTCGAGCCCGATCCGCTCGGAGCACGGACCAGCTCACAGGCATTACCCACCTGTACGGCGATTATCGTTCCCTCGCAAGCCATAGATCCACGTGGTTTTCGACTTGGTCAGGGGAAAGGTTTTTATGACCGCGCTTTGGCTGAGGTCGCGGGCCTTGAACATTCACCGATGATCATCGGGGTCACTTTTGAATCCGAATTTCTCTCGGAGATCCCAACCGAGGAACACGATATCCCGGTTGACGTCAGCGTTACCGAGTCCACCGTGCGCTGGTTCAGTACGCCCGACTGAGAAGCCAGCCAAGCCACACAGATACCAGCGGGATTCCTGTAGCTGCAACAATCACTATGCCCATGCGTGTAAATCGCGCCCAATGGGAATAACCAGATTCCACCAGATCGTGCGAAAACGTGGCGAGGGCTAATGCCCAGCCAGAGAAAGTAGTGAAAGCTCCCGCTAATCCAATGATAAAAAATATGCGCACATCCCCGGAAAATGCACCAAGGCAAAATCCAGCAAGCAGAGACCCGAGTGAGTTGATAATCAGCAGGGTGGTTAGCGCGCTGCGTGTTCGGCTCGCAAATTGCTCCACCAGAGCCCGAAGGGGAGCCCCGATAAAGGCGCCTATCGCGATCGCGGCAATCGTGATCATGGCTTGACCATTCGTTGGGTAACCCTGATTCCGAGCTGCACGGCAACAAGGCCAGCACCCACGGTTACCCCGAGATAAAGCACAGCCGTTGGCCACTTGTTGTGATCAATAAGGTCTGCAGCTTCCAAGGCAAGAGCTGAAAATGTAGTGAATCCACCGAGGAATCCGGTAATCAATAACGGACGCCAGTAGCTACCACGATCCTCCACTAGTGCGACAGCGAGTACTCCAATCAAGAGTGCGCCAAGTACGTTAACGGCGAGCGTTGCCCACGGAAACGCGGCGCCTTGATCCCCTAGTTCAATGGAAGCCGTACCAAAAAGTTCAGAAATTCCAGCCCTACTGAGTGCACCGAATACGCCACCGACCCCAATAACAACGAGTCGATTCGCTTCACGCATGGCAGTAACTC
>CANMNM010000139.1 GCA_947499275.1 Actinomycetota bacterium
TCTCCAACTCGCTCGCAGCGCCCCGATTGTGGACCAATGATTCCTCAAACGCCTGGACCATCCAATCCTGATGTGAGTATCGCTCACCGAGGCCTAATGTTTCGATGTCAAATTCTGATTTAGTGATGCAGCGCAGGACTGCGTTAACGAAGCCAACTCGAGCTTTAATGTGGCCAGCATCTTTCCCTTTGACCGAAACCCGCGCCAAGGATGCGCATGTGTCAACCGCAGCATGATCGGGAACTCGCATTGCATAAATCTGGTGAATTCCCAGTCGCAAAATGTCAACGATTTCAGCCTCAACAGTGACTAACGTGCGCGATGAGCATTTCTGCGCCATCGAATCATAGAGAGATTGATTCCGTAAAACTCCATATGCAAGTTCCACCGTAAATGCAGCATCACGGCCATTCAGTTTGTATTTCCGCAGCACTTGCGGCAACGCAAGGTTTGCGTATGCACCCTCATCACGAACCAGGCGCAACAACTCAAGTGCTGCCAAGCGCGGTTGGTCGCTACTGGGATAGCCCTTTGATTCTTCATCCACTAGAAAAGTCTCACCACTTCTGTTCGCAATCCGCGCAACCAGTCAGTTGCATCCATGAATTTCTTTCCAGCGGGTTTCACTTGAGTAAGTTCAAGTGCATATGTCGCGCTGCCAACAAAAACACTCTTGTCGACAACTGAAATGACACCGGGCTCCAGAACAACATCACGATCAATGAGAGTCGGAGCAATTGAAATTGGTGTTCCGTCTTCGCCGGTGTCAATCATGGTCCATGCCCCGGGTGTTGGTGTCATAGCTCGGATTCGACGGTCAATTTCAATTGCCGGCGAACGCCAATCAATTCGTGAATCGGCTTTACTGATTTTCGGTGCAAAAGTTGCCAGATCATGCTGTTGGGGAATCGCCCTGATCGACCCTGTTTCGAGTGCATCGAGTGTTTGTCTCAACAGGAGGGATCCCGAATCAGCCAAAATGCCCAGTAGCGAACCGCTCGTGTATCGGGGGTCAATAGTGTGGGTGACCTGGCCAAGAATAGGTCCAGTATCCATACCTTTGTCGATGCGAAATGTTGTCGCACCCGTGATCGAATCACCATGCCAAATACTGTGTTGGACGGGGGCTGCTCCACGCCATTGTGGCAACAGTGAGAAATGCAAATTGATCCATCCGTGTTCAGGAATGGTTAACATGGTTTCAGGGATCAACTGACCGTACGCAACTACGGGAATCACATCGGGTTTAAGTGTCCGCAAAACGGATTCAAGATCGCGAACTGATTCAGGATGCAGTACGTCAATACCTTGACTCAAAGCCAATTCGTGCACTGGACTGCGCCGCATATCTCGCCCTCGCCCTGATTTTGCGGGCGGCTGAGTAATCACGGCCATGACTTCATGCTGGGATGAAATTAGGTTGTTCAAAGATGGAAGTGCGGCTTCCGGAGTTCCAGCGAAAACAAATTTCAATTTACATCCACTTTTGCGAAATTGCGTGCGGGCTCGTTCGAACGACCAGATCGTCACCGAACCACTCACTGGCTCGGATTTCTTTCATTGCCTCTTTGCGTTCTTCCGTCCCAAGCCTGTCAATGAAAATAATTCCATCAAGGTGATCCGTTTCGTGCTGGACACACCTGGCCATGAGATCAGAGCCCACCAGCTCGACCGGTTCACCATACATATTGAACCCGTTTGCAACGACACTTCGAGAACGAGGTGTATCAAATGACAGCCCTGGGAGCGACAGACAACCTTCCTCACCCAATTCCGTTTCCTCTGAGAGTTTGAGGGTTGGGTTCACCAAATGGCCAAGTTCGTCGTCCACCCAATAAGTAAACACTCGGAGGGAAACCCCTAACTGGGGTGCGGCAAGTCCCAGCCCCGGCGCGTCCTCCATGGTATCAATGAGGTCGGCAACCAATTTGTGCAATTCCTTATCAAAGTCCACAACCTCAGCTGCAGGGGTACGCAATACTGGGTCGCCAAAGATTCTGATGGGTTGAATTGCCATGGGCTAAGTCTAGGACATAGTGCAGATGGTCAGAAATCGCGAGGATCCATGTGAATTCGCACAAATGAATTCTTAGGATCCACCGAGCGAGTGCGCATGATTAGACCTAATGTGTTCGAAAGTTCACTGCCATCTATTCGGCGAACGATGAGGAAAACAGTCGAGGTTTCACCATCAATAGGCCCCATGAGCCGAGCCGTAACGCTCTCTTGGACCTGTGTGGCGACCGCTAGGACGGCGGCGCGCTCACCAGTAAGCACAGCGACACGGCTCGAGGGTGGCAGGTGGGCTTGAGAGCGATCCAGGCATTCGCGCCCGGCGAACCATGGACTGTCCCAGCGTGCAACGGCTTGAGATTCCCTCTGTCCCGGATCTCCGGTTAATACGATCGGTGCACCCACTCTCCCCCTAACCGCGGCCGAGAATGCTCGCCGCACGAGTGATTCACTCGTAGTCAATGAAATCGATTGTGCAAACATGTCTAAAACAACAACAGCAGCAAATCCATTTTCCGCATGTGGTTCTGCACCTTGTGTTGCGACTACAATTCTTGATTGGGAATCGACGTTTGTCACAACATGCTCCTGCTGTGACCACACAACCGGGGTTCCTGCAAATGCACGTCCAAGTTCTTCTGCTGTTCGCTCGGCTCCAATCGCAAGGGCCTTGATCTGGGTTCCACCACAGGCGCAACGCCAGCCGCCTGCACCACAACGACAACAGGTCAGTTGCTCTCCCGGGAGATTCTTATTCCCCTGCTGGATCGCTCCGCCGCAGATGCACATCGCACGCTCACCGCACTGGGTGCAGAGAAATGCCGGGATGTACCCCCGTCGACCTACCGAAACCAAAATCGGTCCCGATGGGAGCGATTCCTTGATTGCCTGCCAGGCCAATTGAGGTATTCGGGATTGATGTGGGTCGCGCTCAATTGCTGTGTCGGTGAGTGTTCGCACCTGAGCGCGTACAGCGTCAACTGCCGGCTTGTCTGCCGTAATGCTCTGGCACCACCCCGATTCACACCATGATTGCGTGGTGGCCGATCGAGAGAATCCCCCGACAATCAGCGAGCAGTTGGATCGGTGGCTGCGCAAAGCAGCGACTTCCCGAGCATCCCAATAGGGGGCATGCGCATCGCTGTAGGCATCATTGAAGTCATCCCACATGATGATTGCCTTGAGATTTTCTACGGGAGCGAATACAGCCGATCGGGTCCCGACCACAATTCTTCCGCGCCCCGAATGCACTTCAAGGAAATTCCGGTACCTCTCGCCTTGACCCAGGTGCGTGGAAATGATTTCCGATTGAGGAATGACCGCAACCAGGCGTTCAATTGATGACGCATCAGGTACGAGAAGAATGACTCCAGCCTCTGGATCGGATTCCTGTATTGAATGGACTAATTGGGCCATTTCTTCCCACCACAGCGATGCAGGAGCGCTGGCCCAGACGGCACGGACGCATTCACCTTTCTTCAGCTGTTCCAACAAGGCGCAACCTTGGGAATAGGGCGCCCATGCGTTGAGATGTGGGTCCGGCACGTGCTTCTCGATGGTGGCTTTCCGGGACTCACCCGCTGTGGACTTGTTGGGAACGGCTGCCCTGACAACATCCCAGAACATGCCGACGTACCTGTCGCAAACGGCGCGCACCAAGTCAAGTGTTTGCGGTGTGAGTGCGGGTCCTATTGCTCGTTCGATGGGAGCCAATTTGGTGAATTCAGAATCAGCTATCCGATCGACAACTATTGCGTCGGCTAATTTCCCAGAGAATCGCACCCTGACCCGATCACCAACTCGACATTCCGCATCGATTGCTGCCGGCACCAGGTAGTCAAAATCCCGGTCAAGGTGTGAAACCGGGACGTTGACACGCACGCGCGCAATGGGATTTTCCTCGACAATTTCAACAACTTTTTTTGCCGCAGATTTGACCTTTTTGCGCGCAACAGCAGAATCAGCCAATAGATACAGCTGATCCCCTTGATCCATGTGCGCCTATTTCATCACGTGAAGGAAATACACAACTAGTTCGAAATCGCGGCCGCGAGTGCTTCAGCGCGATCCACTCGCTCCCAAGCAAAGAGTCCATCTTCGGCGGGACGACCAAAGTGGCCGTAGGCAGCAGTCGGCCGGTAGATCGGGCGCAAGAGTTCCAGGTCGCGGATGATCGCGGCGGGACGTAGATCAAAAACACTCAAAACTGCCTGCTGAATCTGTTCGTCGGGCACAATTCCCGTGCCAAACGTCTCAACAAAAACTCCGACCGGGTGCGCTTTGCCAATTGCATAAGCTACCTGAACTTCGCAGCGGGTGGCCAAGCCTGCAGAAACCACGTTCTTGGCTACCCAACGCATTGCGTAAGCGGCTGACCGGTCGACCTTTGATGGATCCTTCCCGGAGAAAGCACCGCCACCATGTCTCGCCATGCCACCGTAGGTGTCAACGATGATTTTCCGGCCGG
>CANMNM010000140.1 GCA_947499275.1 Actinomycetota bacterium
GATAGTTAACTCCGAGCATCATCAGGCGATACAGAATTTGCCTGATGCTTTCCGCAAAGTTGCTTGGTCGGAGGATGGAATAACGGAAGCGATTGAACTGGATGAGTGGGTAGGCGTCCAGTGGCACCCGGAATATATGGCAAACACACAGAGCGAACATCTCAACTTCTTCAGATGGCTCGTTCACGGAAGAAATGGAATAAAGGTGTAACTATGAGTGGAGATGAATTAATTTCAACGGATCCCCATAACGACATGCGGGTTCACAAGGATGCATTCGGAAAAATTGAACAGTACGGTGTTCAATTCATTCCCGAAGATGAACGAAAATCAAAACCATCAAACCTCTTCATTATTTTGTTTGGTGGAAGTTTGACGTTTAGCATCATCGTGATCGGTTGGTTTCCTGTTGCGTTTGGGTTAAGTTGGTGGCAAGCTGCTTCAGCAGTTGTTGTCGGCTCAGCATTTGGCGCGGCACTTCTTGCTCCCATGGGGCTTATGGGACCAAAATCAGGAACAAACAATCCGGTCTCCAGCGGAGCCTTTCTCGGTGTTCATGGCCGCCTCATTGGATCAGCCTTGGAAGCAGCGGCCTGCCTTGCCTTTGCCGCACTGAGTATCTGGACTGGTGGAGACGCTTTAGCAGGTGCGATAACCAGGTACACCGGTTGGGAAGATGTCGAAACCGCTCGACTCATTTGTTACGCGGTGCTCGCCATTATCGTGACAATTATTTCCGTGTTCGGTCACGCCAACATGGTTGCCGTCAATAAGGTCATGATTCCCACAGCTGGAGTGATCATGATCGTCGCTCTGTTTGTTTACGGTGGTGATTTCGACCCCAATTACGCCGGTAGTGGTGAATATCTGATGGGTTCGCTATTCCCAACCTGGCTTGCAGCGGCACTTGTTTGTGGGTCAACTGTTGCCTCCTATGGAGCTTACGCGGGAGACTGGACACGACATATTTCCACCAAACTCCATACAAATGGTTCCATCCTGCGTTCTATGTTCGTTGGTGGCCTGTTCGGCATGGGTGGCCCCTTCATGTGGGGCACTTTCACCGCAGTTGCAGTGTTTAACTCGGGTGTAGCTGACGCAAGCGTTCCTTATGTTCAAGGCCTCGTAGATCTGGCGCCTTTGTGGTTTATTCCAGGTTTGATCTACATGGGCCTGGCATCTGGTACTGCACAAGCAGTCATCAACACTTACGGCGTTGGGCTTGATACCTCGGCAATCATTCCGCGGTTGAATCGAGTGCAAGCGACCCTGCTAGCGTGTGTTTTGGCAACTCTGTTGGTGTACGTTGGTCACTTCAACAATGCGATTATTACGGGTGTGGGTAACTTCCTTTTAGTACTGATTGTCTTCTCTCTCCCTTGGATCGTCATTGTGGTCATCGGTCATTTCCACCGCAAGGCCTATTACAATGTTGATGACTTGCAGGTCTTCAACCGAGGTGAGCGTGGTGGCATCTACTGGTTCTCACATGGTTGGAATTGGCGCTCTATGGTCGTGTGGATCATTGCAGTTTGCGCTGGCCTTTTCTTTTCCGCTAACCCTTGGTTCGTTGGTACTGGAGCCACATGGGTCGGTGGATTAGATATCGGCTTCGCAGTTGCGGGAATTGTCACTGGCATTCTCTACCCGATCGTGTTGCGGGTTTGGCCTGAGCCAGCCTCCGTTTACGCGAGTGATGACCCCCGCAGTGCTGGTGCGATACCGGTACCCGTATACAAGAAGTAACAAACAAGAAAAAGGTGAAGTAAACGTGCCCTGGGTCCTGCTTTTTATCGCATCGGTATGCGAAGTAATTTTTGCCGTCGCGATGAAGCAGGCCCAGGGTTTCACCAAGCTCGTACCTTCGATCGTGGTCATCCTTGGCGCAGCCGGTGGAATCTTCTTTCTCACGATGGCCCTGAAGTCTCTCCCTTTGAGTATTGGTTACCCAATATGGACAGGCGTGGGAATGGTGGGGACCGTAGTTCTTGGGCTCATTATGTTTAATGAACCCCTCTCAGCCTTGAAAGTTGCGGGCATAGCTCTTGTATTCGTTGGTGTCGTGATGCTTCAGCAATCAGAATTTCACGGATAGCCTTTTTCCAGTTTCGACCTAAAGGCCGTTTTCTTTACGGAAGACGGCAACGAGGGCGTTCGCGTGGCCATGGCCCATTTCAAATTTTTCTTTGAGATGAGCAACCTGTTCCATATGCGCCAATTGTGAGACCTTCTTGAGCTCTTTCATCCAGTAGTCAATCGGCTTTCCGTACTTTTTCTCAATGGAGGGAAAGTAGGAAGCAGGGCCGCTCACTTTTTTCTCTGGCATGCCCAAATAATACGAGTCATACGGGGTGACCCAATTCGCGCTGGTAGCGACGACTTATTCGCGGCCCCAGGACGCTGCGCTACAAGTCCAATTTCCATCCACAGCATAGTTTTACCGCCATCAATGTTGGCTGACTTTAATTAGATTGAGGTGCGGGAATTGCGCCAAAATGCCAGCGGTTATCGACAACTAAAAGTGTTTAATACTCTTTAGGACTTTCGTGAATAAGGATAGTAAGTGCGGGCGGTGCCGAAGGATTCAAAGACGGCTTGACTGCCTTCGGCAACGACAAACTCGGTAACTCCGCGGTCATCTTTCGCGGTGGGTGTCCAGTCGAATGTGTAGCCCAAGCGGGTCCAGGGATATCCGAAACAATTGCCTTCGTTCTTGTTTTCAAAGTCGTGCGCGCAGGAAATGCGCTGCTGGGTGCCGGTGCGTTGGGTGCGCCAGGAATCCATGGCTTGATTGAACAGGAAAGAACTCCAGTCCCCAGCCTGACTCACGGTATTGACAACGCTTTGAGGGCAGGAGGTCACTGTGATGTCGACATTAGTGCAGGGGCGGATCAGATCGCCGGGCTTAACCCAGAACCGGGAAATAACGTTGTAGTCGGCATCCGGTGGAAGGCCAAGGACTTGGGCGAGTTGCAAAATGAGTTTGGATTCGTTGAGTTGGGTGCACTTGTATTCAGCGCACACTTCGTCAACTTCCTCGGGGACGGTCACGAAGGCATTGCTTGAGAGAGTGAACATTTCACCGGGAGCAACGGTTGTGGCTGCGCGCCACGAGAGCCGCTGGACCAATAGGTAGGGAACCCCGTTGAACTCACGCCATTGGGTTCGGGGATCGGAGGGATCCGGAAGTAGAAGATCGTTCACTACTTCGCCGGGGCGACTCACCGCCGAGTCCGTTATCGCAGATGCGTAGGCATTCCAGGTGCTGGGGGAAACGGGAGCGTCAACTGCAGAAGCGGAGGTGGTGAGGACGGTCAAGGTGAATAGGGCGACAGTCGTGCCTGCAAAGCTGAGTGATCGTGGGTGCATGAGGTGACTGTAGTTGCGAGAGTGAGACATGTCAGGTTCGGACGGCAGTTGGCTGTTGTCCACAGCGGATTATTTGCTTCTATAAATACTGACTGACCTTTTATTAGATTGGGTCGGGTTAGGTATTTAAATGCAACGAAGTAGCACAAGTGCTACTCTGAGGCCATGTCAACGATTGGGGTGCGGGAATTGCGCCAAAATGCCAGCGAAGTCTTGCGTGAGGTGGAAGCCGGTGAGACGGTGACGGTCACAGTAGCGGGTCGGCCTGTTGCAAAAATTACGCCACTTTTTGGGGATAATTGGGTTTCATGGGAACGCGCAAGTTTGATCTTCAGTAGTCCAACTGATGCGGAATGGGACGCCCAGCGTCGCGCATTTGGGGTTGAGGAAATTTCAGATCCTTGGGATCGTTGATGCAATCGGTATTGGACACGAGCGTACTAATCGGCTCAACACTTGATCGACTTGAAGGCGAATTCACCATCAGTGTTGTGTCGATTGCAGAACTTCAATTCGGAGTGCTGATTGCCCCAAGTGAACCTCAACGCGCCCACCGACTAGCCCGGTTGAGCGCAATCAATCGAATCTTCGAGCCACTTCCAGTGGATTCGTCAGTTGCTGCAAGTTATGCCGAAATCGCGGCGGCCACTCACCGGGTGAAAAGGAAATCAAGTGCACGCAGTCTTGACCTCATGATTGCGGCAACGGCGCATGCGCATGGCGCTCGACTTGTAACTGCAAACATTAAAGATGTTAAACACCTTGATCACATTTTGGAGATCGTCGAAGTCAAGTAGTTACCGAATGGCTGTTGGGTTTTATGCCCCATGGGCGCTTGGTTTTCATCGATGAAATCGCTTCTGGGTGCAATTCAGCGGTTGCGGTAGGAACCGGCGTCATCTATCGTTGAAAAATGGGAAAACCTGCACTGATAAGCCCCGCTGATTTGCCAACGACTCTTGGAGCGCTGGTTGCCAGCGGCTACCGTGCGCGATCGGTAAAAGTTGAAATACAAGAGAATTTATTGGAAAAGTTGCGCTCAGCGTCGGTGACTTTGCCGGGGATCGTTGGGTTCGAAGAGACGGTAGGTCCCGCGGTTGAACGG
>CANMNM010000141.1 GCA_947499275.1 Actinomycetota bacterium
TCCCACAATCAATATTCCCGCGAGTGCCGCAATAAGCGATGCGGCAACCATGGCGCCCCAGCGCAAGAGCCCGACACGAATCCCCGCCAGTCGTGCCACATCTCTATTTCGACCCGCGACCAAGAGCCTTTGACCAAGTGGCGTGAATTGAAAAATGTACCAAATGATAAACGTCAAAATAAGTGCGTAGTAAAAGATGAAAGGAATTCCTAAAAAGCGATTACGAATCACCATATCAACGAGCGCTGGATCAACTCCCGTTACTGTGCGAGCATCAGTCACCCAGAGCATGACTCCGGTGATGATAGTGCTCATGCCCAAGGTGACAATCAAACTCTCAATCCCTAACAAGACGATAAGTCCGCCGTTAATTGCTCCCACCAAAAAGGCAACCGCAAATGCAGCAAGGATTGCTGCCCACAATGGCCAACCAAGGTTGACATTAAGTTGTGCCACCGTCACCGCACTAAGGCCTGCAACAGAGGCCACCGACAGATCGAAATCTCCCGTAGTCAGAGGAATAATGAGGGCTAACGTGATGACAACGAGAATGGCATTTGATGCAAGAATTGAGGACACATTTGACCATTGCGCAAAAGTTTCAGGTTTGACGAAACTGAAAACGATAATAATTCCAAGCCAGGCAATAAGTAGCGCATAGGCCTCAAGTTTTCCGGCGAAACGACTCTTAAGGCCAGATGCTTTGGTCGACTCCAGCTTTGTGTTTTCTCCGAAAGTTTCTGACGGGCTACCAGGGCTCGATGGGGTAGTCATTTATGGGTTCCTTTCAGAGATCCGTTCAGGGCAATCGCCCTGATAGACGAGGACAAGCATATGGATAGGCCAACTAAACCTGTGGTGAATTGATGTGAATCTTCGATCCGAAACCTAGTGTGTTTCAACTACGTCTCCCATGCACATTTCGGCAATTTTTGAGTGATTGACTTCATCACCGGTGAGAAAACCTATGAGGCGACCTTTCACAAAAATACCTACTCGATCACAAAGGATTGCCAACTCCTCATAGTCTGAACTTGCAACAATGGTTGACATGGTGCTCGTTCGACCGCGTATGACTTGGTAGATCTGTTCACGCGCGCCAATGTCCACCCCTTGAGTTGGTTCATGCAGCAGCAAAATTGCCTGAGGCAACTGCAACCACTTGGCCATCATGGCCTTCTGCTGGTTCCCTCCCGAGAAAAATCCGTAATCCATGCCAACTAGTTGTGGCCGCACATCAAATTCCTTCAGAAGATCCCGAGCATTTTTTCTCAATTTGTTATGCCGAAGGATTCCTTTAAAAAAGAAGTTATTGAGAACTGTTAGGTTGACGTTATCGGCCATCGGGAGATCGAAAATGCTCCCAAAAATTTTACGGTCGGCAGGAACCAAGGCCATTCCCATCTCTATCGCAGATCGTTCGTTGTGACCAGAAAACTTGACGGAAAAATCACTCAGCATGAATTCCCCGGACGCAGTGCGATCACTGCCGAAGAGTGAGTAGACCGGGTCCTCAAATCCAGAACCGGCAAGTCCGGCAAGTCCTAGAATTTCCCCTTTCCTTAAATCGAAAGAGACATCTTGAACTAGTGAAGTCGTCAACCCATTCACACTCAGCACTGTGTCCTCAGACCGGCTTACTGGAATTGGTTCAAATTCATCTTGGTCAAGATCGCGACCAACGATCAGCCGAACTAGCTCACCCTTAGTCGATGTCTCCGTGTTGAGTGTCCCGACCGAGCGACCATCTCGGAGCACTGAAATGGAGTTCGTGATCTGGCGAACTTCATCAAGATTGTGTGACACGAATAACACACTTGAGCCCTGTTCCACGATATTTCGCACGAGCCCAAAAAGCACATCCACTTCTTGACTAGGCAGATACACAGTGGGCTCGTCGAGAACGAGAAGACTCGGTTCTACTTCTGCTCCAGCCGATGCCCTCAGATATTTAATGCCCTCAATGGCTCGAATAATGGCAAGCGCTGCTCTCTGAACCGGCCTGACTTCATCAACATAAGCGGACGGATCAATGTTTACATCGTAATCCGCGAATATCTTGGTCGCTTGGCGACGTGCGTTCAACCACGAGAAGTACGGCGTGCGTGACTCAGCGATCCGCCCCATAAATAAGTTTTCGGTGACCGTAAGGGAAGGAAGCAAACCTAGATCTTGGTGTACGAACTCGAACCCAAGTGAGCGGTATTGACCCGGCAAAAGCGGCAACGCCACGGACTTTCCATTTACTTCAAGCTGTCCCTCGTCGGGTTCATAAAAACCGGAAAGGATTTTGATCAGGGTTGACTTTCCCGAGCCATTCTCACCCAAGAGGCCGTGGACTTCTCCGACGTTCACGGTCAAATTGACCCGATCCAAAGCCTTTTGACCACCAAAAACCTTAGTGAGATTGGTGATTTTCAATAGCGGCGTGTTATTCACCACGGTCCTGTTCCCTACTTAAAAAGATTGATTCCTGATTGGGTACCGCTTCCCCGTCCTATGCCGCCTTTCGGCGACATAGGACGGGTTTGAGAAGCAGAACTAGTTACGGTAACCAGAGTGCTTTGAAGCCAGCAATGTTTGCATCTCCATAGCCTGTTCCCGAAACAGCAGGCACGCCGGCCTCAGAAACGTTGGTGTCATCCCAGAGGCGAATCGATGTACGGGTGACAACTGGAGCGTTTCCAGTCAGGATCCGGAACCCTTGATCAATCGTGGCGTAACCGATTCCTGGTGTGTCTTCTCCAACGTTGAACGCCACTAGGTCGCCTTGTGCGATGAAATCAAGCGCAAAAGGTGAACCGTTGTAGCTACCAATCTTTACATCGGTACGGCCTAGGGTCTCTACAGCTGGCACAGCTCCTGCGACCATTGCGTCATAGAGAACGTAGACGTAGTTGATGTCAGGATTAGCCTGTAGGGCGGCCTGAATCTCTGACTGCGTCTTTGTATTCCAGTCAGCGACAGGAATGTTGATCACCGTATAGGTACAGCCACTGCAGTTCTCATCGAACTCTTTTGTCATGGTGTCAATCGTGGCTGGGCTGGGAAGAATGTCCGAACCGCCCACAATCAGAGTATTTGCTGTGCCACCCGAATCGGCGATGATCCAGTCAGCTGCTGCTTTTCCAGCAACGTTGAATGGTGCCGTTACGCTTGCAGAGATGAATTCGCAGCCTTCGCATGCGGGTGGTGCAGCGCTTTCATCGTCGTAGAAGTGACTCACGATAACCGGGATTCCAGCTTCGTCAGCTGCTTGGATTTGTGGCTGAAGTGCGCGGGGATCAGGTGCACCATTGAGAATGATCAGATTCTGATCGGAGTTAATCGCCTGATCAAAGCAAGCAACCCACTGGGCTACCTCACCCTGAGTGTCGCAAATGGTGTATTCGGCGCCAGCTTCTTCGGCAGCCGTCTTCATGGCATCAGAAATGCCCTGAAGGAAGGGGTTGGGTACTGATGGAATTTCAAAGATCTTCTTACCCTTGATTTCTGCGATGCTGAAAGCCTCACCCTGAGCCGTGAATACGGGAACTCCCTTTGCAGCTTCAACAGCATCGAGGACTGATTGTGCTACCGCGGAATCAGCCGCAGCGGCCTCGGACTCTGCACTAGTTTCTGCCGCCGACGCTGAACTAGTTTCTGCCGCCGGTTCTGAACTGCTATCGCCTGACGAGCAGGCTGCCAGTGTCAGCGCGCCTACTGCGAGCATGATCACCGGACTCAACTTCCGAAATGTATACATTGACTCTCCTTGCTAAGAGAACACCCACCCTGGGATAGCCGTTAAAGTATTAGATATTCATTTTTAACGTATACAATTTAACCAAAATAGTTGATAACATTTTGATTACGCTTAATCGAAAATATCGGAGTGCCTCATAAATTCTGTGAGAACTCGGGGTAAAAGCGAGCTGTGTGGCTTCGCTAGAGAGTGACGTGACATTCCTCAGAGGATGGGCACTCTCCCAGTTCGAGCCCCTTGAGGTTCAGCGGTCCGCTTTGCCCGGTTAATTCAGGATGAAGGGTTCGCTCTTTTTTCATATCGCCGAAATAGAGACAATCCGAAATGAAGATCGGGAGATTAAGACATGATGGAAGAGTCGAGGGCAGCCGATGTGGCAGTTATTGGGCTCGGAGCAATTGGCTTACCCGTTTGTGTGAACGCGAGTACAGCGGGATTTCGGGTGCAGGGTTGGAACCGCAGTCCTGGGCCGCGTCAACAGGCTGCCAAGGCGGGCGCAGCCGTTCCCAGCACACTCGACAAAATTGATGCCCCGATCATCCTTTCCGTACTTCCCGACATGCCTCAATTGTTTGACGTTCTCGATAGCGGCCTCGCTGAAGTGATCCGGGAAGGCGACGTGCTCGTGGTGATGAGCACGGTAGCTCCATCT
>CANMNM010000142.1 GCA_947499275.1 Actinomycetota bacterium
TAAATCTGGTTGGATTAATCCATTGGCATATGCCTTAGCGGTCTTTTCTTGGGAACCAAGTGCGAATAGATCGGCTCGCTCCTTCGTTAAGTGTGGGAATCGATCGTGCAAGTTTTCGGCGGTCATACCCATGGCCATTGCTTCGGGGTCAACAAGTCGTTCTGAGATGTAACGGGGATTGGGATCCATACCATCGCCCATTGGGTGATGCGTCATGTGCTCAACCCCACCTGCAAGTGCCAAGTCGTAGGCGCCAGCCATGATCGCGCTGGACAATGTCGTCACCGCGGTCATAGCGCCCGCGCACCATCGGTCAACCGAGTAACCCGGAACCGTGTTGGGCAGGCCGGCCAGCAGTGATGCAGAGCGCCCAATGTTCATACCTTGGTCACCGGTTTGGCTTGCGGCTGCAATGGCAACGTCGTCAATTCTTTGCGGCGGAAGGTTCGGGTTTCGCCGAATAAGTTCCCTCATTACTTTCACTATCAAGTCATCGGCTCGGGTCTGAGCGTAGAGACTTCCTGCCCGGGCGAATGGGGTTCGAGCCCCGTCAACGAAAACGACACTAGCGCGTTCAGCCATAGATCCTCCTTGTGAAAGCCCTATGTTACCCGCTAGTAACTTATTTTCACACCTACTATGGAATTTATGCACCCAAGCCCGGAATGCGAATAGGGAATGGGAGGTGAGTTAGAGCAAATCCTCAATCGTCATTTGGCTGGGTTGTTGGGCTCGGGCTAGCAGCAGGATCGGTAGAACGAGCTCGCATTGCCATTCTCGAGCGCCCCCGTCTCTCAACAGGTCCACGTACCATGTCTGATCCTCCGTGGGCTCGGCCCAACAGGCGCGTCGAACCAAATCCGGCTGCATCAGGTTTTCCGTTGGAATATTCAACTCCTCTGAGATGCGGGCCAACTCAACACGAGTGAATTCCAATCGGACGTGAGCACCGGGGTTCTTATCGGCCCACGCCTTGGGCGGCGGCGGTCCCTCGCTCCTCGGCGGCGGCTGGGGGAGTTCGGATTCCGGTAGTGATCGAGCACGTTCAACGGCAGCGACCCACTGTTTTTCATAACGGCCTGCGCCACGGCCGTTGAAGCCCTGAACCTTGAGAAGTTGGTCGGCAGGCTTAGCTAGTGCCGCTGCCAAAATGGCCCGGTCAGGCAATATTCGGCCAGGGGCGATATCGCGACGCCGAGCGATGTCATCTCGTGTAAGCCACAACTCTCGGACGATACCTCGGGCCAGTGGTGTCTTTGCGCCGTGAACTCCCGAGGTGCGCCGCCAGGCCTCACCTTTGTGTTCGCGCGGGCGCCAGTTAAGTAAAGCATCGAACTCCTGTTGGGCGTATTCACGTTTGCCACTTTCATCCAAGCTTGCGGCGAGTGAATCACGCAATTCAATGAGGAGCTCAACGTCGAGTGCGGCATACCGCAACATCGCGGTGGAGAATGGACGCAGCGACCAATCTGCAGCGCCGTGGCCCTTTTCAAGGTACACGCCAAGTTCGTTTTCCATGAGAGGACCAAGACCCACTCGCTCTCGGCCGAGTATGCGACCCGCCAACTCGGTATCAAAAAGAGAACTAGGATTCAGGCCGACCTCGCGCAGGCACTCAAGATCTTGGGTAGCGGCGTGCAGAATCCATTCAACGCCCTCGGTTGCGTTGGCTATGGCAGTCAAATCAGGGCAGGCAATGGGATCAATGAGCGCGGTCCCCGAACCGGCCCTTCGCATTTGAATTAAATATGCCCTCTGCGAGTAGGTGTACCCCGAAGCTCGTTCGGCATCAAGTGCGAGTGGTCCACTACCACCGGCTAGCGCTTGCGCGTACTCAGCAAGTGCAGAGGCGGTAGTGATCAATTCAGGGACGGGCTCCCGTGTTTCATGGGGAATTTTTGGCTCAATTTCAGTATCAGTGTGATCATCAGGGCTTTCCACGTTATCCACGGCGTCGCGCGTGTGCAACGTGGGCAACACCCTCGGGTAGCGGTACCAAGCCACCGGCGCACACGAGCACATTGATCCATGCTGTGAGGTGGTCACCCAAATTGTCCAGGGGCGCACCCGATGCACTTTCAATCGGAGTCCATGAGGATCGAATCTCGACAAATCCATCAGCGGGGCGGTCAGACAAAGTCCCAAATGATTGACCAAAGTTCGAAGTGACGGTCCCGCCAAGTTCGGTGATTTCTAAGCCACCGGTGCTTTCGAGGATCCAACTCCACGCGACCTCGCGCACGAGATCATCGTTTAATAAGTCAGATTCGAGTTCAGCTCGAGCAAAGATAACCGCGCGAAATGTGCCACCCCACTCGTCAACTCCATCAGGGTCATGCAAGAGAACAAACCTGCCGGAAAAGGCGTCACTGTCGATATCTGTTGGTTCGGCTGTCATTGCCAGGGCGAAGGGAGCCAAACGGCTGGGCGCCGGTACTTGAATCAGGGTGATATCGGGTCGGACAGATGCAGCACTTATTTGCTCAACGGTCAGTGCGAACTGGTCAGCTGCTGGGGTAACGGTTCGCATCACTCAAGAGTAATGAGAGGGGTGGGATTGCTGGGGCTGGCGCGCCGCTACGGTGACTCGAAGTTCACCGAGATCGAATTGATGCAATAACGCTGGTCCGTGGGGGTCCCGAAACCTTCGCCGGAAAATACGTGCCCGAGGTGGCCCCCGCAACTGGCGCAACGTACTTCCGTGCGGGTTTGTCCCAAAGTGTTGTCCTCAAGGTAGACCACGGAGTCTTTCGCCAGCGGCTCGTAGAAACTGGGCCACCCGCAATGCGAGTCGAATTTCGTCTCACTGGTGAATAGTGCTGCGCCACAGGCGCGGCAGGAGTAGGAACCCACCCGTTTCTCGTTGGTGAACTCGCCTTGGTAAGCGGGCTCGGTCCCGGCTTCTCGTAGGACTCGGTACTCCTCAGAACTCAGGCGCTCGCGCCACTGATCCTCGGATAAAACCGTTTCATATTGCGAGCCGTCAGGACGTTGCGAGCCGTCTCGAGCTGGTGTGGACATTCCCATACTGAAAGGATAATGGGCAAGCGTTCAGCGCGCGCATCCGTGCTGGGCGCAGATTAATGTGTGAAGATGGTGCCGTGATGGAACTCCTAGAGAACTCGGGCGCCTGGTTATCCACCGATGAGTTAGATAACGCCCGGGCAAATCTGCCCATTGTTTACATTGACGCCATTCCTGTTCGGGTAGACGCAAACGGGCAAGTAACCGAAGTCGGATTACTTCTTCGCGTTTTGCCCGATGGAACGATTAGCAGAGCGGTGGTGTCGGGTCGGGTTTTATATCGCGAGCGCGTGCGTGATGCGCTTATGAGACATCTTGAAAAAGATTTAGGTCCTATGGCCTTTCCAAAACTTCCCGCATCACCGCAGCCATTCACCGTTGTGGAATATTTCCCTGATGAAAGCGTGACGGGCTTTCATGATCCCCGGCAACATGCGATTTCCCTCGCGTACATCGTTCCCATCGAAGGTGATTGTGCTCCATCTCAAGATTCACTTGATCTCATTTGGGTGACGCCCGATGCTGCAACCAGCCCAGAGTTTGAATTAGAGATGGTAGGCGGCCAAGGAAAGCTGGTCCGGATGGCTCTAGCCCATTGCGGACTCTTGCGGTAGATCGCGCATCAGTTATTTAGTGGGATTTATTTGTTCGGCGGGAACTACTTATTAGGTGGAAATTGGGGCGCCACCTTATTGACCTTTCCGATCAAAGCCGCTGCGAGATCTTCCCGGTTAAATGCATGGCCCATTTCGATAAATGCATCGTCGGCACTGTCATTGAAATCAGCATTCATGGCTCTGAGCATTTGGGCTTTGATGGCAGCCATGGACGCTGGGGAGCAATTGACAACTAGATCGTTCGCGCAGGCGTAGGCATCGGATAAAGGATCATCAGATGCGGCGAGAACCAACCCATATTCGTAGGCATCTAATCCGGTGAATGTGCGACCACTAATCAAAATGTCTGTAGCACGCGCGAGACCGACCATGCGGGGGAGCAACCATGCGATTCCGTATTCTGCGATGAGTCCCAGTCGAGAAAATGTTGAACTGAGTTTTGCGTCTGATTTTGCAAAGCGGAAATCAGCACTCATTGCGATCACAAATCCCAGACCGGCCGCAGGACCATTTATAGCGGTGATCACCGGCGTCGAAAGGTGCAGGTATTTTCCAGGAACGGTTTTATGGCTCTGCCCTTTGAGAAAACCTTGAACGAGTTCCGGGTCTTCGCCCAAGATACTCAAATCAGCCCCGGAGCAGAATCCGCGGCCGGCTCCCGTAACGACAATTGCACGCACCTCTGGATCGCGATCAGCAAAATCTAGGAGATCGGCGGCACTTCTCCCATGCCC
>CANMNM010000143.1 GCA_947499275.1 Actinomycetota bacterium
CTGTACTGCAGATCAATCAGCGATAACCGGGGACTGTCCCAGTCAAGGGAATCTCGTTCACGGTAGCCCTGCATCAACGTAAACTTTGCAATCCAGTCAATGTACCGGGCGGCCACTGCATGATCACCCGATTGATCGTTGAGGGAATCCAAAGTCTGCTGCCACAAGTCAAGAATTTCAACGGTCTGTGAATCCGGCTCGGTGTGTGCGTATAGATGAGAACGAACAGCATCAAGGTACGCGAACTGAATGTCGATGGCAGTCATCGACGTCCCATTTGACATCACGAGAACTCTTTTCATCGAGGTGTCGTAGGAAACTTTGGACATTGCTGCAACCGGGTTCGCCAAATCGAATCGTGAAAAATCTTCGAAACCGGATTCTATTAGGGCCAAGATGAGCGAGGTAGTGCCCATTTTGAGCATCGTTGCTTTTTCAGACAAGTTGGCATCTCCCACGATGACATGGAGACGCCGATACTTTTCGGGATCCGCATGCGGTTCATCCCGGGTATTAATGATGGGGCGTTTTAACGTCGTTTCTAGGCCAACTTCCGCTTCAAAATAATCGGCTCGCTGGGAAATCTGAAACTTCTTTACCGTTCCTTCCTGGCCACGACCAAGTCGTCCAGCGCCGGTGAAAATTTGCCGAGTGACGAAAAAGGGTGTCAGTAGCCGCACAATATTTGTAAAAGGCGTTTGGCGAGCCATCAAGTAATTCTCATGTGTGCCATATGACGCGCCCTTATTGTCAACGTTGTTTTTGTACAACTTAATTTGAACGCCATCAAACTTTGGAGCGAAAAGTGCGGCCTTATGCATGATCACTTCACCTGCTTTGTCCCAGAGCGCAGCATCTCGCGGATTCGTCACCTCAGGGCTCGAATACTCCGGGTGTGCGTGGTCCACGTACAGCCGAGCGCCATTTGTCAGGATTATGTTTTCCAGTCCAAGCTCCATGTCATCGGTCAACTGGCTCGGATCAGCGTCGGCACGACTCTGATCAAAGCCGCGGGCATCGCGCAATGGTGACTCGCGGTCATAATCCCAACGCGCATGTAATCCTTGGTCTAGCCCGCTTAAGCGAGCGTATGCGCTAACAATATGTGAACTAGTAACCATGGCATTCATGGTTGGGTGGCCGGGAACGGTTATCCCGTACTCGGTTTCGATTCCCATTATCCGATTAACAGTCATGACAACTTTGAATCCTCTAATCCTAGAAGCCCTACAGGCAGTGACTGCCTACGGTGGAGGGCTAAAGGTACTGCCCGGTATTGGACATCGTGCTGATTGAGCGACCGGGCTCGGTGCCCTTTTTCCCTTCGATCAGGGTACGGATAAAGACGATTCTTTCGCCCTTTTTACCAGAAATACGAGCCCAATCGTCGGGATTTGTCGTATTCGGTAAATCTTCATTCTCACGGAATTCATCAATACAAGCATCAAGAAGATGCTGAACACGAATTCCTCGCTGACCGGATGTCAGGAAGTCTTTAATCGCAGATTTTTTCGCCCGTGAAACGATATTTTCAATCATGGCGCCTGAATTGAAGTCCTTGAAGTACAACACTTCCTTATCGCCATTGGCATACGTGACTTCGAGGAAGCGATTCTCATCCATGTCGGTGTACATGCGCTCGACCGCCCGAGTAATCATGTCCGCGGTTGTCGCGTCACGATCACCTGAATGCTCAGCGAGATCTTCTTCGTGAAGGGGCAAATCCGAGGTGAGATATTTGGAAAAAATCGCAGCAGCAGCCTGCGCATCAGGCCGTTGAATCTTGATCTTTACATCCAGTCGACCGGGTCGCAAAATTGCCGGGTCAATCATGTCTTCACGGTTACTTGCACCAATCACTATGACGTTCTCCAAACCTTCAACACCGTCAATCTCACTCAGTAATTGTGGAACAATGGTATTTTCAACATCGCTGCTCACGCCGGTGCCGCGTGTCCGAAATAGCGAATCCATCTCGTCGAAGAACACGATTACGGGCATACCCTCCGAAGCCTTCTCACGGGCACGCTGAAACACGAGTCGAATATGACGCTCTGTTTCACCTACGTATTTGTTAAGTAATTCTGGGCCCTTAATATTGAGAAAATAGGAACGCCCCTCCCCCATTCCCGTCTTCTCGGCAACTTTCTGGGCCAATGAATTCGCTACCGCCTTGGCAATCAGAGTCTTTCCACACCCTGGAGGACCGTAAAGCAAAATCCCTTTTGGTGGTCTGAGCTTATGCTCGAGATACAAATCGGCGTGCAAATATGGCAACTCAACGGCATCACGGATCGCCTCAATCTGCTCACCAAGTCCGCCAATGTCTTCATAATGAATGTCGGGAACTTCCTCGAGAACAAGTTGCTCAACCTCAGCGCGGGCAATTTTCTCTACGGCAACCCCGTTGCGCATGTCACACAAGAGTGTGTCCCCTGCTCTAAGCTTTTGATCTATAAGGGGCTGGCCGAGTTTGATCACCCGTTCTTCGTCAGAGTGCGCAACGACAAGTGCACGGTTGCCGTCAATTCGTTCTTTCAGAACTACTATTTCTCCGGTTTCGTCGTATTCCCGGATACTGACAATATTCATTGATTCATTGAGCAGAACTTCTCGGCCGAGAACCAATTCAGCGATATCAATTGCAGGACTGACTCCAACCCGCAATTTCTTACCTGAGGCCATGATGTCTGCGGTTGAATCTTCGTGGGCAACCAGAATCGTGGCAAAGCCACTCGGTGGCTGACCCAACCGATCGACTTCTGTTTTCAGTGAAACGATTTGCTCACGAGCATCACGTAATGTGGTGATCAAGCGCTCATTGTGATCCCTTGCGGCCGCCAACTCGCCCTGAATCTGAGTCAGATTGGAGTTCTGCTCCATGTGATCACCATCCTTTTAAGGTTCACTCGCTTTTTACCTACAACACCATAACCCGATTAGTCGTTTTCAGCGACTGAAGCAGGCATGGATTCCGCAAAACTATTTTCTCCCCCTGGCCCGTGGTAGTCCACCCCGTAGGCCCCTGGCGCTGGGCGTCGCTTTCGATCAAGGGCCGGGCCGTTCATCAACCTCGCGGCAACAAGGAAACCCGTATGACCGTTCATTTTGTGGTCGGGACGAACGGAGAGGCCATCCAGATGCCACGTGCGAAGCAGACTTTCCTCTGCACGCGGCTCCGTCCAAACATTATGAACTCTGATTGTTTCAACAAGTCGAGACAGCTGTGTAGTCGTTGCAACGTAGGCCACAAGCGCCCCGCCTGGTCGCAGTGCGCTCTGCGCAACCTCAAGGCACTCCCAGGGCGCCAACATGTCCAAGACAACGGAGTCATAGGCCCCAGCCTCTGGTTCAAATTCGACAAGATCTGCGACCTTCAGTGTCCATGATGCTGGAAAACCACCAAACCAGCGGCACACGTTCTCCGTCGCAATCTCTGCAAAATCTTCCCGGCGTTCGAGGCTGATGACCGATCCAGTAATTCCTGCACTGCGCAGCAACGAACAGGTCAAAGCACCGGAACCCACTCCAGCCTCCAGTATGCGCGAACCCTCACCGATATCAGCCAAACCAACAATTCGCGCCGCATCTTTTGGATAGACAACGGTAGCTCCTCTGGGCATTGACAGCACGTAGTCATCTAGAGCCGGTCGCAAAACTTGATACGCGATCGCACGATCGCTATTGATAATGATTCCTTCGTTGCTTCCAATCATGTCGTTGTGGGCCAGTTGACCACGGTGACTGTGAAAAATAAGGTCATCTTTCAATGTGATGGTGTACTTATTTCCTTTTGCGTCAATGAGTTGCACGAGATCACCCGAACTGAGAGGGCCCCTTGGTCGGGCTCCCACACTGACACCCCCGCGTGGTGCTGGCGGGTGAACTGGACGCTTGGGCATATGCCGACTTTATCGGCGAAAGACTTTGGCTCATGGACCGCGTCGCATGCCTGGTTGCAGGATGCGGGTGAGTTCGACAACTAGGCTCGCAGCGTGTTTCCAACTTCGCTCTCCCCCTCACGTAGCGCCGATTACCAACAGTGTCCACTGCTCTATCGGTTCAAGACCATTGATCAGTTACCCGAAGAGCCCTCAATAGCAGCGGTTCGGGGAACACTGGTGCATTCCGTTTTAGAAAATATCTTCGATGCACCGGCCGGAAAACGCACCTATCAGCTTGCCATCACGCTTTTCACGTCGGCGCTCGAGGCCCTTGCCGAAACCAAGCCAGCAGAGGCGGAGCTCATTTACGGTGAGTCGATTGATTCACAGGCTGTGAAATCAATCGATCCGGAAATTGTTGAGAAGACTCTGACACCGATACGGCCCCTCCTGGAGACATATTT
>CANMNM010000144.1 GCA_947499275.1 Actinomycetota bacterium
AACTCATGGGCGATGCACTCGGCTATTGCTTTGTTGACGATGGACATATTTGCATGTACCCAATCCCCGGCCCAAACGGTGAACTCAGTATCGGGTCACGACTCATGAATTACGTGTATTACCAAAATGTTCCAGAAGGCGCTGTGCTTGATGACATGATGACGGGCAGCGATGGCGTCCGCGGGCTCGTTTCCGTTCCGCCCGGGAAGGTTCAGGAAAAATACATAAATGAGATGAAAGCTCACGCCGTAGCAACTCTTCCCCCCGCCACAGCAGAATTAGTAAACAAGACGGAACAACCTTATGTTCAAGTAGTTTTTGACGTTCGAGTTGACAACATGGTGACCGGAAGAGTTGCCCTTCTCGGAGACGCTGCATTCGTTGCTCGACCACATGCGGCAGCGGGCAGCGCCAAAGCAGCTGACGATGCTTGGGCATTGTTTGATGCATTCAATGACAGTGACTCTGATATTCCTACCACGCTGGCAAATTGGGAAATGGGGCGTTTGGAAGTTGGCCACAATCTCATAGACCGAGTAACCCGCATGGGGAGTCGGGCCCAATTTGAACACAATTGGGATCCATCCGAGTTAGATTCGCGATTCGGATTGAAGGGAGGGCTCCTTCAACCACAATATTAAGTTTGCGCTATCCCACTTAGTTATAGAATTAGAATGCAACCCGAACAACTACTGGCATAGGAGACATCATGAAGGGACTTGTTTACAACGAGCCTGGCTCAATCACTTGGACCGATCGGCCTGACCCCAAAATTCAATCTGACACAGACATCATCATGCGGGTGACCACTACGACCATCTGCGGGTCTGATACTCACATCATTAAGGGTGGGGTTCCTGACACTCCCCACGGCACAATTTTGGGCCATGAAGGCGTTGGTGTTGTTGAAGAAGTTGGATCCGCCGTCCGAAGCGTAAAGCCAGGAGATCGCATCCTTGCCACCTGTGTAACAGCCTGCGGATTCTGCCGTTTCTGCACATCGCAGCAATACGGCCAGTGCCTCAATGGCGGTTGGGCTCTAGGGCACTTGATCGATGGCGTGCAAGCCGATTTCGCTCGCATCCCATTCGCGCAAAACTCTACCTACAAGATTCCCGACGCACTCTCTGATGAACAAGTTGTCTTCCTAACAGACATCTTGGCAACCGGTTACGAAGTTGGCGTCCTCATGGGACAGGTTGCACCGGGTGACACGATCGTCATTGTCGGCGCCGGCCCAGTTGGACTTGCAACAGTATTAACCGCGAAGTTGTTCTCCCCAACAAATATCATCGTTGTGGATCTCGTGGAATCAAGATTGAAGAAAGCCCTCGAACTAGGGGCAACACATGCCGTCACACCAGACAAAGCTCACGACATCGTTAATACCTTGACCGATGGATTGGGTGCAGACGTCACTATCGAAGCTGCCGGTTTCCCTGCGCCATTTGAATTGGCTTGCGATCTCGTGCGGTCGGGCGGGCGTATTGCCAACATTGGTGTGCATGAAGAACCAGCAACCCTGCACCTTGAAAAGTTGTGGGCAAAGCAGGTCACAATCACGACGGGTATCCCATCTGCCTTGTCCGTGCCTCAACTCATGAAAGCAATTGAGTCAGGGACCCTAGATGGAACCACCATGATCAGTCATCGCATGCCGTTGTCTGAAACTGTCGAGGGCTACAACATATTCAAGAATGCCGCGACAACTAACGCCCTCAAGGTGGTGCTCACTGCATGACCGATCATTCAACCGCTCACCTAAAAAATCTTCCGATTGCTGGGGACTTAATCGGGGAGAACTTTGAAGGTTGGTCAGACTCGATTAAAAAAGAATTTGAGGAGCTCTCAACCGATGGGCACGTAGGTTCCAAGTTGCTCTTTGAGAACCATCGTGTTCGTGTTTGGGAGATCAGGCTCCAACCGGGTCAACGCTGGCATGCACACTGTCACGCACTTGACTATTTTTGGACCGCTATTTCAGCTGGAAGGAGTCGTCAACGCACATTCGACGGCGCCACCCGTGAAGTTTCCTACCAGCCAGGCGATACGCGATTTTATGCATTTGGCCCTGGTGAATCGCTACTTCACGATCTAGAGAATATTGGCGAAACTGAATTAGTCTTCAGCACGGTGGAACTTATCGAGGGTTCAAATACCCCTCTTCCCCTCAATGACTAAGTACTGATTCTAGAAATATGGCGGCCTAGATTTTTAGGCCGCCATTTTTTTATCTCTAATCGTGTACCAGGCCCTAATAATGTGGGCGGCAATTTTTACAATTTTGTTGCGATCTTTGCAAGTGCCTGTCCCATCGCAATAGCATCACCATCTTCTACACAGAATTCCACGACGGTGCCGGCAATTGTCGATTGTACTTCGTGAAACATCTTCATGACTTCTACCAAGGCGATGACATCGCCCACCGCTATCTCCTGGCCAAGTTCAACCAAGGGATCTGAACCCGGGTCTGTTCGACGATAAAAAATTCCGGGGAATGGGGCCAAAATTTCCTGTGTATCAGACACGGTTCCTCCAACATAAATTGTGATTACGCAATTGAGTTCACTAATTCGGCAATGTTTCTCAAGCGTTGTCCTCGATCGGAGCGAAGTTGCAATGCGGTCTCCAGACTCACGGATTCAAATGAAACGGTTTCAGGGAATTTCATTTGAGAAAGGATGTCTAAGTCAACTGAGATGACGGTGGCTAGTGTGGCGTAGCCACCCCCGGTCACGGCATCTCGCATTAGGCAGATCAGTTCCAAACCGCTTGGAGCTTGAAGTGAACCAACCGGGTAGCCGAGATTCACAACGTTACTGGGATCTGAACCGGCTCCAAATGGCTGTCTACGCTCAACAAAACTCAATTGATCGCCTTTAAGGCGATAGCCGGTTCTATTTGCTTCAGTTGAAATTGTGAATGGCTTCGAAACAAGTAACTCTTGCGATTGAGGGTCTAGCAGGTAATGACACAGACCCGAAACAATCCGAATTTCTTGATGGGCGCGAGGGGTGACGCGTAAATCTTCGGGGATTTCACAACCCACTCTCACCTCCTTCGGCTCACTATCCTGAAGAATTTCTAACCGATCCCCCGGCTTGAGTACCCGACCCTCATAGCCTCCTAGGTGAGAGGCAACGTACGTTGATCTACTACCCATCATTGGTTTAACGTTGATGCCGCCCCTGATAGCAAGATAGTTCCGAACACCAGCAATCGCTCCTCCAAAGGCAAGCACTTGCCCTTTCTTCACAGAAACAGATGTCCACAGGGGGATTGAAATTCCATCGAGGGTCATGTCGACTGATGCGCCGGTCAAAGCAACATTCGCATCTTGTTCGAACTCTAAAGTTGGTCCAAGAAATGTAGTCTCGAGTACCGCTGCGTCGGGATTATTTCCCACCAAAATATTGGCCACGGCGCTCGAGTACTGATCCATTGAGCCTGAGGGTGGGAACCCGACCCCGTAGAACCCAAAACGTCCACGATCCTGCACCGTCGTGTACAGCCCCGGTTGTATGACCGTGATCATGGCAGAGCCTCCGCCAGTAATTGCGGATAGCCTATGGGGTCTTCACGAAACTTTGAAAGATCAAATTCAAGAACCCCAATCCGATACTGGTAGGTGCCGGCTTCAACCTGCTGGCGAATTTCCTCGTACTCTCCCATGTCGATAGGTCGGTACTTAAAAATGTCTCCACCTTTAGGGAGAACTGCATTTGTCTCAAAAGGTCCAAATGGCTGCTGTGCTTCGTACACGGGTACGGCGCAGCGGCCTAGCAGTTGGAATCCACCGGCACCCTGAACCGGATAGATCGTGCTAAAAGCGCCGCCGAAACCTAGCGCTCGATCAGGGGTATCTGTTCGGGGTCTTACGTATTTGGGTGCCTCTAACTGCAAGTCCTTTGGAACAAGTTGATAGCACTCAGCATTTCCTGGCATAAACGCGACAAAAGTTGCAATATGAAGTCGAGAAGAATGCGCGCTAATGAATTCGTCAACCGACGCAAAACCATTTATGCGAGCGCAGTATTCAAGGTCACTCGCATTGGGATCTTGATGTCGATCCCGAAACCGCATAAGAACTTCATGTGACCACGGATCCTGATAGAGAATCGGCATTTCGATAATGCGACTCTCAATCACGAGTTTGGATTCCTGCGCTTTTCTTTCATGGATTTCCTCGAGTATCGGAAGTACTTCGCGCGGATCCCGAATATCGGGGTCAATTCTCACCATGTAGGAAACGTGAGCTGGGCAGATATCCGTTACGCCAGAAATCTCAGCGGATGACACGGCATCGGTCAAAGCAATTACTCGGAGAGTGGCTTCTAAATCCAT
>CANMNM010000145.1 GCA_947499275.1 Actinomycetota bacterium
AATTTCATCCCATGTCGTATTCGCGTTAACTACGTGAACCTCAATACCTCGTTGCGACATCCGCTGGGGCGTCATGGACTTGATTCCCAAGTCGAGTGCAACGCAAGTAGCTCGCTTCTCACCTTTAGCTGCAACCACGTAATTTTCTGAAGTCGTGACTTGATGCGTGAAACTAGCACCCAGCATGACCGGAGAACCTTTAACAGCGGCAATCAACTCCGAGAGATTCTCGCCCGTGGAATGTGAAAAAATACCCATGCGCATTGCACCGCGGTCGCGTAAGTGGCGGGTCAACGCCCTGGTATCAACGCCCTGTATCCCAACGATTCCATTGGCCTCAAGTTCGTCTTCGAGAGTGCCACTTGCCCGCCAATTGGACACCACGCGGGATAGCTCCCGGACGACAAAACCGGAGGGCCACATTCGGCGGGATTCACCGTCTTCTGAGTTGACCCCCGTATTCCCTATATGAGGTGCCGTCATAACGACGATTTGGCCGCAGTAAGACGGATCCGTAAGCGTTTCTTGGTAGCCGGTCATACCGGTTGAAAAGACCGCTTCGCCAAAAGCATTACCACTCGCTCCGAATCCTTTGCCTACTAATGAGTATCCATCTTCAAGGACTAGGACTGACGGATGAGAAATTTTCATTCTGCACACAACTCGCTCTCAAGTAAACCAATCAATTGCTGATGACCCTGCACGGTGTCTGCCCGCACGCCGGTTGCGATTTGGTGATTGCCCAAATTCCAAACAAAAATAACGACGCTGTCTTTCGCTCGCACAGTCCCGGCAACCCCTGATCCCAGTGTCACCTCAACCAAACTGGTCCGAGGGATGTAGACATTTGAGGCGCCGGTGCGTTCAAAAAAAATGCCATGAGAATCCCAACTCACCCGTGCCCGAGAACGCGTTCCCAGATCATGGATCAGTACTTTCGATAACCATTGACCGTGCACAGAGGTGCCCAAAAAGAGTGCTTCAATTCTCTCGCCCGGCATAAATCCTTGTGGTGCCAGAATTATGGGAGCAGGCAAATCGAATAAACCAAATCGATCGCCCCTGCGCATCTTGCGCCAGCTGCGCCGCATGAGCAGCAGCACACCCATGATTATTAACACCATCACGGCGACCAAGAGAAGCCGCAATGGCCACTGAGTCACTTCCATCGAGGACTCATTCATAGAGCTCACCATTCCTGACTTGATGGACTCCGTTGAAAAAGACATCGGTCACGGTCACCGGGAGTGTCATTCCGGCAAAAGGCGTATTGCCGGAGAGCGATGCAAGCTCGGTAGAAACGACCTCGCGTGTTCTCTGTGGATCGATCAGCACAATATGAGCTGGTTCACCAACGGCAAGTGGGCGTCCGTGATTCACCGCGCGTCCGATTTTTGCGGGCGCAATCGACATACGTTCACTCAAAGTACGCCAATTCCAATCAGGTGTTTCTGCCATCGCAGCTACGACCACGCCAAGCGCTGTCTCAAGGCCCAACATGCCAAAAGCGGCTCTATCCCACTCGCAATCCTTGGATTCATGTGGATGGGGCGCGTGATCCGTTGCCACAATATCAAGCGTGCCGTCAGCGAGTGCTTCGCGCAGCGCCAGGGTATCCGCACGTGAACGTAGCGGTGGATTCACCTTATAGACCGGATCAAAACTTGATACCAAATCCTCCGTGAGCAACAAATGGTGCGGGGTAACTTCTGCAGTGACTCTGATCCCCATTTCTTTTGCCCACCGAATAATTGCGACGCTTCCCGATGTTGACACATGGCATACGTGTAGTCGTGAATCAACGTGTGAAGCAAGAAGTACGTCACGGGCAATAATTGCTTCTTCAGCCACAGCAGGCCAACCTGTTAATCCCAATATTCCCGAAAGTTCCCCTTCATTCATTTGGGCGCCTTGAGTTAAAGCTGGATCCTGCGCATGTTGAGCGATGACTCCGTCGAATGTTTTGACATATTCCAAGGCGCGTCGCATGAGCACTGAATCGGATACACAATTTCCATCATCACTAAAAACAGTTACTTTTGCCGCAGATGCAGCCATAGCTCCCAACTCTGCCAGCGCTTCACCACGCAAGCCCACGCTGACAGCGCCGATAGGAAAAACGTCAACAAGGCCCGTCTCCCGACCAATTCTCCACACTTGTTCCACGACTCCGGCTGTATCGGCAACGGGGGTTGTGTTCGCCATTGCGAATACTGCGGAGAAACCACCCAGTGTTGCCGCACGTGATCCCGATGCAATCGTCTCAGCATCCTCGCGTCCAGGTTCACGTAGATGCGTGTGTAGGTCAACGAATGAAGGAAGGCTAATCAAATCATTTGCATTGACCACCTGATGATTACCGGGCTCCAAACCACTGCCAATTTCAGAAATCAAACCATTGGTGATTCGGATATCACAGACCTGTTCACCGTATGGCCGAGAACCAACAATGAGATACGAATTAAGCGACACTGACATCTCCTCCGATGAGTAAGTACATGATTGCCATGCGAACTTTGAGACCGTTGGCAACCTGCTCGGTAATAACACTTCGCGTACCGTCTGCAACTTCGGCCGTGATTTCAACACCACGATTCATGGGTCCGGGGTGCATGACAATCGCGTGCGTAGGTAGCGCTGCCGCACGAGAACGGTTGAGCCCGAATGACCGAGTGTATTCAAGTTCACTCGGGAAAAAAGTCCCATTCATGCGTTCCTGTTGCACGCGCAGCATCATGATCACATCCAACTCGGGCAAGGCGGCATCGAGTGAATAACTTACGGTGCAGGGCCAATTTTCAATCCGGACAGGCAATAAGGTCGGTGGACCGATGACCACAATATTGGCACCAAGACTTGCCAAAAGAAAAATATTTGAGCGGGCAACTCGTGAATGCAGTACATCGCCCACAATGCCAATTGTTAATCCTTCGAAATCCACCGCATCTGGGCGCAGGCGTGCACGAATGGTCAGCGCATCTGCCAATGCTTGCGTCGGATGTTCGTGCTTTCCATCACCTGCATTAAGCACCCTTGAGTCCAACCAGCCGGCATGTGCCAACCTGTGCGCTGCACCGGGTGAGGGATGACGCACAACGATCATGTCCGCGCCCATCGCGTTCAGGGTAAGCGCTGTGTCTTTGAGACTCTCACCTTTTGAAAGACTCGATCCCTTTGCCGAAACTGTGACCACGTCGGCAGACAGCCTTTTTGCAGCACGTTCAAATGAAAGCCGAGTTCTCGTTGAGTCTTCATAAAAAAGATTTACAACAGTTCGACCTCGTAAAGTGGGAAGCAGCTTTAACCCACCGTTAGTTACTCGGTCAAGTTCTCGGGCGGTGTCGAGAATGTGCAAAGTGTCGGCGCGACTGAGATCCTGAACAGAGATCAGGTGCTTCATGCCATGCCCTCGGTGGACGCATTCGCGGAATGAATTACCACTTGATCGATCGAATCGATTTCACTCAGATGCACTGAAACGTTTTCGCTCAGTGAGGTCGGGAGGTTTTTACCGACATAGTCTGCTCGGATGGGTAATTCTCGATGGCCACGGTCAACCAGAACAGCCAATTGCACCACAGCCGGTCGACCATATTCATTCAGCGCATCAAGTGCTGCTCGAATTGTGCGCCCAGAAAAGAGGACATCGTCAACCAAAATAACTATTTTGCCATCAATTCCTGCATCGGGTATCAGCGTTTGCTCGAGTGCTTTTGAGGGATGCATCCGAAGGTCGTCACGAAAAAGGGTGACGTCCAAGGAACCAACCGGGACGGCGATACCCTCTATTTCCCCGATATTTCGGGCTAAGCGCTGGGCCAATGGCACGCCTCGTGTGGGAATTCCCACGATTACCAAGTTGGTGACGTCTTTGACGTTTTCCACCACCTGATGGGCGAGTCTGCGCAGTGCCCGGGAGATGTCGTCGGAATCAGCGACTATACGGCTGCCGGTTCGAGATGGCCCCGGCGAAACTGTGTTGAGCGGCTTTGTCATGTGATTGCCCTTCCCCGCCTCACTGGACGGGCATTAAAGGTAAGTGAAAGTTATGAAGTTGTATTGAGCGAAACCTACCCGATTGCGTTGATCGGGTTAAACACCGCCACCATCTGCCGTGCCTATTTTGTGAACCCGCATGCCATTTGTTGTTCCGGGGACACCGGGTGGCACTCCGGCCACAATCACTACCCGCTGACCAGCTGTAGCCCGACCAATGTCTAACAGCGCCTTGTCGACCTGGATAACCATGTCGTCGGTGTGACGCACTTGAGAAACCAAAAAAGTTTCGACACCCCATGTCAGCGATAACTGATTGCGGACCCTGGG
>CANMNM010000146.1 GCA_947499275.1 Actinomycetota bacterium
AACCGACGTGGAGGAAGCCCCCTCTCCTGTGAGCCGCGTACCGATGTTGGTGAAAACCGCATAACTTGCAGCGGCAGTTAGACCAGCCGCAATTCCACCCAATTGAATGTCGCCCTCAGGTGGTCTGCCCACGAGCAAGGCAAGTCCAATGACTCCAATGGCGGTTGCGGCCCACCACGCTCGACTGGGTCGGACGCGATTCCACGCCCAGTCAAGTAATCCGGTGCACCACGGAGCCGCCGAGACGGTGATCAGCGTTCCTACCGCCACCCCTGCGAGTGAGACACTGAGAAAGAAAAAGAATTGAAACGCGGCAACTCCCAGGCCCATGAGCCAGATGAGTGGCAGCCGGTACAGGTGGAAAAAAGAAAACCCACGGGTTAACACCACTAGCCCAAAGGCGCCGAGAATGAGCCGCCAAGCGGCGATAGAGGCTGAACTTGCCTCGGGGATTAGTAGTTGACTCACCGTTCCGGATGTGCCGAAGAGAACAGCGGCTCCCAAAACCGAGATAACTCCGGTTCGCGAACTAATCTGACTAGTTTGAGTCACGTACCAAGTCTGTCTCGTCCATGCCCATATCTTCCAGTGGTTCACTAGGGATTACCCGAACAAAACCAATTCGATTTCTGCGGTTAGTGCCTATCTCGGCGATTAAATCCCAGCCCTGAACCGCAATATGTGATTCTGCGATCGGGACCCGGCCAAGCCTTTTTGCCATGAGGCCCAGAACTGAGTCGACCCCCTCTTCCTCAGAGTCAATATCAATGTCAATCAAGTCTGCCAGGTCATCAATATTCATCCGTGCCATCACCCGGAACCCGCCATCTTCTAAAACTTCAACTTCGGGTGCTGCCGTGTCGTATTCATCAGCGATCTCGCCCACGATTTCTTCAAGTATGTCTTCAATCGTGACAATACCCGCAGTACCACCGTACTCATCAACAACAATTGCCATGTGGACACGAGCCGCCTGCATATCGCGCAATAGATCGTCAGCCTGCTTACTGTCCGGCACGAAATAGGGAGGTCGCATGAGATCTTCCACTTTTTCTGTGTGCTCGGCGTCACGGTATTCAAAAACTCTTTTAACGATGTCCTTCAGGTAGATCACTCCAACAATGTCGTCAGCGTTCTCACCAATGACAGGAATCCGTGAGAACCAGGAGCGCAGGCCGAGTGAGAGGGCCGAGCGAAGTGACTTATTGCGTTCGATGAAAACCATTTCGGTTCGAGGAACCATAACTTCACGTGCAAATGTGTCACTGAGTTCGAAGACCGAGTGAATCATCGCGCGTTCGTCGTCTTCGATTAATGAGTCACTTGAAGCCATGTCAACCAGCTCACGCAAATCCGCTTGGGTGTCAAATGGGCCCTGTCGAAATCCTTTACCCGGTGTCAGTGCATTTCCTAAGTGGATCAGCAGCGTTGCGATCGGGCCTAGAATCGCAGCAAGAAATTTAGCTGGCCCTGCACTCGCTAACGCAATCTTTTCTGAATGAATTCGGCCAAGAGTCCGGGGGGCGACCCCTAGCCCAATGTAGGAAACCAACACCAGAATTACAGCAATGATTGCGAAAGCCCCCAGTATCGGCAACTGGCCTTGGTCGGTCAACCAGGTCACACCGTGAAAACTCACCAGAACAAAGGCCGTGATACTTGCGATGGTTGACACAAATAACAACACGTTGACATAGCGTGGACGATCATCAATGACGCTGAGAAGCCGAACGGATGCCTTGCTCTGATCTAAGTCCTCAACTCGCGAACGTGAGATGCGACTAATCGCGGTTTCCGAGCTAATCAAAAACCCGGCTATCACCAGCAAGATAATTGACGCTGAAAGAATAACGATCATTGATCGTGCCAATCATTGAGCAACGTGTCGGTCAACGTAAACATAAACCTGTGTTCCTCTTCCTCTTGGTGATCTAGACCGAGTAAATGTAAAATACCGTGCGTCACTAAGTATTCACACTCCTGTTGCAAGGTTCGGCCAAATTCGATCATTTGTGCCGACAAATATTCGGGACAAATAACAATGTCCCCAAGAAATCCACTCTCGCTAACAAGCCCCTCGGCCGGCAACGTGATTTCATCAATGGGAAATGACAGCACGTCAGTTGGACCCGGCTCCTGCATCCAGTCCTCATGCAAAGTGGTCATTCGTTCAACATCAATAAAGGTAATGCTCATCTGAGCGTCAGGGTGAATCCTCAAGTACGTCAAGTGATGTGCCGCAAGTTCACCGATAGCAGCCAAGTTGATCACGGCCCCGGTTTCATTATCAATCTCAATGCATGTGTTGATCAAGAATCAGCGCTCACGGGTTTGATCGAACTCCAGCAGTTTTATTCAATTGCACTTCGTCGTAGCGCTCGTAAGCGGCCACGATCTCCCCTACTAGCCGGTGACGAACAACATCACTCGTGGTGAGCCGGCAAAATGCAACATCGTCGACGTTCTCCAAAATTTCCGAGACGACCCTTAATCCACTGACAGTTCCTGAAGGCAGGTCCACTTGAGTAACGTCACCGGTCACCACCATGGTTGAACCAAAACCCAACCGGGTCAGGAACATTTTCATTTGAGCAGCCGAAGTGTTTTGTGCTTCATCGAGAATAATGAAAGCGTCATTGAGCGTTCTTCCCCGCATATAGGCCAGCGGTGCGACTTCAATTGTTCCACTCGTGATCAGTCGGGGAATTGAATCCGGGTCAATCATGTCGTGCAATGCGTCATAGAGGGGCCGCAAGTAAGGATCAATTTTCTCTGACAATGTGCCTGGAAGGAACCCGAGTTTTTCACCAGCTTCAACGGCCGGTCGGGTTAGCACAATTCTGGTGACCTGCTTCGCCTGTAAGGCCTGCACTGCTTTTGCCACAGCGAGATAGGTCTTTCCAGTTCCTGCCGGTCCAATTCCAAAAACAACCGTATTGTTGTCAATCGCTTCGACATAGTTTTTTTGGTTTAACGTCTTGGGTCTGATTGTTTTGCCACGACTACTCAGAATATTGGCGGTCATCAACTCACTTGGCCGGGTTCCCGACTTCATAAGTGAAATCGATCGGTGAACCGAGTCCGCATTGAGGCTCTGGCCGGTGCGAATCATGGCCAGCATTTCACCGACCAGCGTGTCAATAGTGTCTACTGACTTGTCTTCACCCTCAAGCGTGATTTGGTTACCGCGCACCAAGATATCGACGTCGGGGAAAGCGCCTTCAATTAATCGAAGGTATTCATCGGAGGCACCCAGCAGGGCAACCATTGGTTGTGAAGCGGGTACTTCAACTACGGTTCGGCTCATCCGGGTGGCCACCCAAAATTGCGTCCACCAAGAACATGGGCGTGTGCGTGAAAAACACTTTGACCCGCTTCGGGCCCGGTATTAAACACGGTTCGATAGTCGGTTAAACCGGCATCTGTAGCAACCTTGTGGGTTGCCGCCAAAACTGCGGCGGCCTGTGCTGGATTCTCTTGGGCCAAAGCTGCTGCATTCACATGGTGTTCCGTAGGAATCACCAAGATGTGGGTGGGTGCCTGTGGATTGAGGTCGGTAAAAGCGACTACCTCAGGGGTGCGCAGCACGATATCGGCGGGGATATCCCCCGAAACTATCGAACAAAAGATGCAATCAGGCATTGCTTAATCCTCGCATGCGCTCTCCACTCTCGCTATCCCACTCCCCAGACTTGGAAAAAAGGTATGACGCTCCTACGACTCCCGCGGTTTCTGAACGAAAAACGCTGGTACCTAATTGCAAAGTCACTGCGTTGGTAAAGAGTTCATGCTCGGGAGCACTCACCCCGCCTTCGGGTCCAACGATGAGTAACACGGAACCTGAATAAATTTTCGACGAATTACGTTCACCTGATTCATCCAATACCACCACATGGTCGTAGTCAGTGAGTCTTTGTGCCAGCGCATGAGAAGTCATGGGTTCGTGAATCACGGGCGTCCATGATCTGCGGGACTGCTCGGTCGCAGCGCGGGTCACATTTCCCCACTTAACCAACTGCTTTTCGGTCTTTTCCTTATTCCACTTGACCACGCTGTGATCGGCTATCCATGGAATAAGACCGGAGACACCGACTTGGGTCAACATGTCGAGGGCGTTTTCTAATCGGTCACCCTTAATGAGCGCCTGAGCAACATCAATTCGAAGGGCTGGCATTGGATCCAACTGGATACGCCCCACGGCAAAGCGCCCCTCAAGGTCGACCGTCCCACTCATTCTTTTCCCACGGCCATCAACGAGTTCAATCAATTCACTGGTTTCAATTCGCATGACCCGAATGTGATGTTCAACCGATTTGGGCAGGGTT
>CANMNM010000147.1 GCA_947499275.1 Actinomycetota bacterium
TTGCATCTGGCGGAAAGCGTGCGCCTCAGTCAGAGGGAAATTCATTGTGGGCCAGCGAAGCAAAACGGCTAAGATTCCCACCAGAAGATAACCAAGGGTGTATAGATGACTTTTAAACCACACAGCACCCAATATATGACAGAACGAAGTTGAGTCTTGCCAAGGCTCATCTGGCCATGGGACTTGTTCTTGGTAAGCGCCTGACTTATAAGGGCTTTTCAAACTACTGGTTTACCAATCGCTGCAAGCCCTGGCCGTTGTGAGTAAAATTCAATACTTCAAACATGTTCATGGATGGTTATCAATGACTTTGGACATGAAGTACTTTAGGGTTTTAGTCACGTCGCCCAGATCTGGAGGATTTTCTTGTTAGAGCACCTCTCGGCCATTTACTCCGGTCGCTTCACAACCACCGAGATAGAGAGGAAAAGTGAAATATGGAAAATCCTAGTGACGTGTTTTTTCCAGCAATACGTTCCCGTTGTCGGAACCATAGTGGACTTAGGTGCTGGAAATGGTGAATTTATTAATGCAATTCAGGCAAGTCGCAGAATTGCGGTCGATTTAAACCCCCAAACAAAGGATTGGTTGGCACCCGGGGTTGAATTCGTCGAAGCCTCGTCAAGTGATCTCACTATTCTTGAAGGCAACTCGATCGACACGGTGTTCACCTCGAACTTCTTTGAGCACCTACCCTCTGCCGAGGCCCTAGTTGAGACGCTAAAGGAATGCCATCGCTACCTGAAAAATGATGGGACACTCGTCATAATGGTTCCAAATATAAAGTTTGTGAAAGAAGATTTCTGGGATTATCTTGATCACTCGCTACCCTTAAGTCATAGGAGCATGATTGAGGCTCTGTCGCTGGCTGGATTCACAGCGATTGAAGTGTTCCCGCAATTTCTGCCTTACACAGTTAAACACAAACGAGTACACCCACCACTTATCTTTCTGCGGTTTTACCTTCGAAGCCGATGGCTGTGGCGAATATTTGGGAAACAAATGCTGATTGTTGCCTCTCCGATATGAGTTGAACATCTACTAATTGTTTTACAGTCCCATCACCAATACGCCTAAATGAGCGAAGCAACCCTGCTGGCTTTGGCGCGTACCAGCATCCCAGCCTTGAATGTCCTGTACTAACCTTTGCGTTGTTCTCTAGAATTCGGAGGAAAGCGTGTCGGTCGTTGTTGTTGGGGGCTGCGGCCATGTTGGATTGCCGCTTGCTTTAGCCCTTGCCAACTCTGGAGTGAAAACAACTTCGCTCGACATTGACGCTGCAAAGGTTCTTGAAGTCGTGTCGGGTCATATGCCTTTTCTCGAGCCTGGTACCGAGCAGCTACTTGCCAAAGTTTTGGCCAGTGGAAATTTCACCGCGACGACCGACACAAATAGCATCACAGATGCTGACACGATCATCGTCGTGATTGGGACCCCGGTAGATGAACACTTAAACCCAGAGCCCGACGCTGTTGTTCACGCAATTGATGACTGCTTGCCGTTTATGCGTGATGGTCAACTGATGATTCTTCGCAGCACCATTTTCCCTGGAGTGACCAAAAAGATTGAAAAACACTTGGCTAAGTCAGGAAAGAAACTCGACCTCGCTTTTTGCCCTGAGCGCATTGCCGAGGGTTTTGCGCTCGAGGAACTGTCCAGTTTGCCTCAGGTGATTGGTGCACGCACAGAATCGGCCTTTATTCGCTCTGAGGAACTCTTTGCTCATCTCGGTGCGGAGCCGGTTCGTGTCACCCCTGAGGAAGCTGAACTGGCAAAACTATTCACTAACTCATGGCGTTACATCAAGTTTGCTATCGCTAATCAGTTTTATGTGATGGCCACCAACGCTGGCGTCGACTACGAAAATGTCCGACACGCAATTACTCACAATTACCCTCGGGCAAAAGACCTTCCCCGAGCAGGGTTTGCCGCTGGGCCTTGCCTTCTTAAAGACACAATGCAATTGGCGGCTTTTAGTAACAACGCATTTCATCTCGGGCACAGCGCGATGTTGGTCAATGAAGGCTTGCCTCTCTTCCTTGTTGAACAAATTGAAAAAGAGCATGATCTTTCAACTCTGACTGTCGGAATTCTTGGTATGGCATTTAAGGGCGACTCTGATGACCCCCGTTCCAGTTTGAGTTACAAGCTACGCCGAATCTTGCGGTTCCGTGCACAAGAGGTCCTCTGCTCTGACCCCCACATGTTTGACGACCCGAGTTTTGTCACCCAAGAAGAACTGCTCGAGAAATGTGACGTTGTCGTAATTGGCGCTCCACACTCGGCCTACAAAACGCTAACAACAACTAAGCCACTGTTTGATATTTGGAAAATTGCTGGCACCGCCTGATGAATGTGACTCCAGCAGTGAGCATTGTCATTCCCGCCTATAACGAGTCCGAATCAATTCAATCCTCGATTGCGCGGATCGCACGAAATGTCAGTCTGCCATTTGAAGTTATCGTGGTTGTTGACTCAGCAGAAGACACCACAGTCCCGGTGATCCAAGAAATCCAAAAAGAGATCCCCCAGGTTCGGGTGGAAATCCAAAACTCACGCGGCCCGGCCGAGGCCATCAAATTTGGTTTCAGTCAAGCAATCGCACCAGTGGTAATCATCACCATGGCTGACGGATCCGACGACCCAGCATCAATCGACACACTGGTGGAACTCATTGATCGAGGCTGTGTAATTGCTGCCGCCTCGCGCTATATGCCTGGTGGTCAACAAATTGGTGGACCGCGGTTTAAGGCCTTTCTTTCGCGCTCAGCAGGTAAGTCACTCAAGATTTTTGCTGGGGTCACTACCTCTGATGCTACGAATTCTTATAAGGCTTACAGCCGCTCATTCGTAGAGGAGGTCGGTATCGAAAGCGATGCCGGTTTTGAAATTGCCCTTGAACTCGTGGCTAAGGCCCGGAGGCTGCGCCGCCCGATCGCGGAAGTGCCCACAATCTGGTTAGATCGTGACGCGGGCGAGTCACGTTTCATGTTGAAAAAATGGATTCCCAAATATCTCAGGTGGTACCGGTTCGCTTACGGACCTGAACTAACCGTTGATCAATTAAAGTCAAAGCAGGGAGAAGGAAAGTAGTGAAGGTTCTCGTCACCGGTAGTGCTGGCTTTATTGGCGGATATATTGTCCAAGAACTGCTCGACCAAGGGATGGAAGTTGTTGGCATTGACAACCTTTCCAAATACGGTGAAGTGACTCGTTCGTTTGACGCGAACTCGAAGTATCACTTCGTGCGGGGTGATGTCGAAGAAACCAAACTCATGGTTGACCTGATGGCCGACGTTGATCATGTAATCGCTGGTGCAGCACTCATTGGAGGTATCTCCTACTTCCACACTTACGCTTATGACCTGCTTGCTCAGAACGAGCGCATTATTGCTTCGACCTGTGATGCAGCAATCCAGACATTTAAAAACGAGGGGCCGTTAAAAAAGGTCACTTACCTTTCGAGTTCTATGGTTTTTGAGTCAACCGACCGGTGGCCGTCCAAGGAGGGTGACGAACTAATTGTTCCCCCACCGCTATCAAGCTATGGTTTTCAAAAGCTCGCCGTCGAGTACTTTGCCCGCGCAGCCTGGGACCAATACAAGGTCCCCTTCACCATTTGCCGCCCATTTAACTGCGTGGGAATTGGGGAACGTAAGGCCCTAGGTGACATTGAAGTTATGTCAGGCAACATTGAACTGGCCATGAGTCACGTGGTCCCCGACCTTGTCCAGAAGGTCGTTAAGGGCCAGGACCCGCTGCACCTCCTCGGTGATGGGCAGCAGGTGCGCCACTACACCTACGGCGGCGACTTGGCCAAAGGAATCGTGGCCGCAATGCTCTCTCCTCAGGCAACCAACAACGACTTCAACCTTTCTACGGCTGAATCCCACACTGTGCTGCAACTTGCTGAAGTGATCTGGAAAAAGGTCAAACCTGGCGTTGCATTTAATTACACCTGTGACACCCCTTTCGAGCACGACGTCCAAAAGCGAATTCCTGATGTAACGAAAGCAAAAGAGGTCTTGGGTTTTGAAGCCACAACAACCCTTGACGTCATGCTCGACGAAGTAATCCCCTGGATTGAAGAGGCGATTAAACAGGGGAATATTTAATCTATGGTTGGTAGGTAAATCCGTCGGTGATTTCACTCCCTCGAGGGGTCAATCCTTCAGGCGGCATTCCGGAGCAAGCGGGGAAGTTCTCCCAGCACTGATCCGTTCCTTGTGGGATGAGCAGATCAATGGTCGAGTTCAACGGGACCGTGTCAACCTGAATGTCCGGAAGATCCACCGCGAGGCGCGGCCAAACAACTAAAGCCG
>CANMNM010000148.1 GCA_947499275.1 Actinomycetota bacterium
ACCCCGCTCTGGTAATCGACTACGGCTGCTGCTGCTGAGGGGCTTGCTGACTGTATCCACCGCTGGCATCGCCAAGCATCTCGTCCGCCAACTCGTCATCGGCAGGCACATCAACATTGTCTTGCGGGTCATTTGCCATGACCCAAGTCAATTACGTCAGTCACCTCGGCCCGGGTCGATCGGAGTCCGAAATCTCCGATCACCTTTCCCATGTGCCGAACCGAAAGACGGGGGGTCAAGGCGTGCGGTCGCTCTGTCCCCCTCGCACTCATCAGGAAGTTACTTCGGGCCCTTGGGCATCGCCCCACCGGTCCCGCCGCTCACGTCTCCGAGCGTCTCGTCCGACAACTCGTCATCGGCAGGCACATCAACATTGTCTTGCGGATCATTTTCCATGGGCATATTCAAACACACCACAACGGAAACGGCGGCTCCCCATTTCTGAGGAACCGCACTCAGAGAATTTTCCTAGGTTCCTTGATACACCTCACCCATTGTTTGTTGCGGTGTATCGTTTCGGCAACTACTTATTGTTGTGGAGGATGTATGGATGCTCAAGGTTTTTTAGCGGCCCTTGCCCCGGCTGTGACCGATGCGCAGGCGCGTGAACGATTCCTTGCGGATCCCAAAGCGGTACTAGCAGCCGCTGGACTGGACCTACCGGAGTCGTTCAAGGTAAGTGCACGCGAAGGTGATGCAGCCGAACTCACCATTACTCTTCCAGCCCTACGCGACCCTGGTGCTGACCTCAGCGACGAACAAATCGCAGCGGTGTCAGGTGGAACTGGTTCGATGCCTAAAAAGTAGGTAGAGGGTAGGTGAGTGGGGGTGGTTGGCTCACCCACCCGTCATGTTGGCGCACGGTGTGGGCGGGTGTGTGACACAACGCGAGATGCACTGTAAGAAGAGCTTGGCCTCTGGAGTGGGGCGGGTCGGGCTCGAACCGACGACGACCGAATTATGAGTTCGGGGCTCTAACCAGCTGAGCTACCGCCCCTAGCGGTGCGCAAACTCTACCGAGGACCCTTTTGTAATTAATACAAGCACTCTTAACGTTAAGTCAACTGTCTGTCCTACAGAACTGAAGTGAAGAAAAACTACTGGTGTTACTGATGTTACACATGAGTCATCTACAAGAAAAAATAATTAAAGTATTTTTTAAAAACGCTTGCGCGCCCATTTGCATTAGGTGTAAAAATAACTCACTGAGCCGAAAGGCGAAGGTCAGGTAAGGATTTAACAGCTGGTCCGGGGAAGATCCGGAGACACCGCATGCTGGCGGGGTTGGTTGTGAAGAGAGATCTGAAGGTGGAAGAACGACTGGCGAAGTGGCAACACGGAGCGAGCATCGCGAAACAGCAAAGTACGCGAAGGCCCTGGGAAACCGGACAGTGAAGGCGCCACCTAAATGGAAGTCCCCTCGAACTCATACTTCGAGGGGACTTCCTTATTTATAGAGCAAAAACCCGGTGAGTAAGCGTTGCCACGCCGAAGAATGACGGGTGTTATGTCACTCAAGAGTAATTTTTGGAAGCACCTTGTTCAGCCACTTCGGTAGATACCAATTGGAATTACCGAGAAGGGTCATCAGCGAGGGCACCAAAACAAGGCGAACAATGAAAGCATCAATGAGAACGGCAGCTGTGAGGGCGACACCGAATAGTTTGATTGTATCTATGGGAGTGGGGACGAATGAGATGAAAACAGCACTCATGATCGAGGCTGCGATCACCACCACCTTGCCGCTACCCGCAAGACCATTAAGAACTGACTGGCGGTTGTCCCCAGTCTTCTCCCATTCCTCTTTCATTCGCGAGACGAGAAAAACTTGATAGTCCATTGACAGTCCAAACAAAATGGCGAACACCATTACCGGCAGGAACGGAAGGATTGGTCCAGTTCCGCTCACACCAAGTAATGAGTCTGCAACACCCCACTGGAACACTGCAACCGTGACACCCATTGCAGCGGCAAAACTCAGCAGACTTGTAATCGCGGCGGTAAGTGGTATGACGAGCGAGTGAAAGAGCAGAATCAAAGCGAGAAAACCTAGCCCGACAACGAGCAGCAGGAATAGTGGTAAGACCTTAATGAGAACGTCAGTGAAATCAGTGGAAACGGCTTGACTTCCTCCTACAAATATCTGTGTTCCATCTTTTTCTTTAATCTCCACTGCGGTTGTATTTCGTAAACGCTCCAACGTGGCCGCAGTCGCTTCGTCTTGCGGTGACGTGGTGGGCTGAACCAGCACAGACGTAACATTCCCTCCGGCACCAAATGCATCCTTATTCAATTCAACAAGGGGCAACATATCCAGGCTGGGAATCGTGCTTGCGACACCTTCTGTTTCATTAACAGCACGAATAGTCTGTTTAAGCGCCTCGAAATCACCTTTCTTCTTTGTTTCAACGGCTATGAAAAATGGGCCACTAACTCCAGGACCAAATCCTTGCGCCAACAGGTCATATCCGGTGCGCAGTGGCGTGTTTTTGGCTTGGCTTCCGTCATCAGGAAATCCCAGTTGAAGGGACAGGGCGGGGAATGCAAGGCCACCGATAAGGATCAAACTGAGCGCAACCGGTATCAGCGGCTTTTTCTGAAGTAACAGGCCAAATGCCTTCCAACGCTTGGGATCCTCGGGAGTACTTTGTGGATTCTTTCCCCATGGCATCCGGATACCAAATGCTTTCGTACCCAGCAAACTCAACAGTGCTGGCAACATAAACAAGGCTGAAGCCATCACCATAAGAACGGCGACCGCTGCGGCAATTGCTAGCCCATTGAAGAATTGAATCCCCAGCACAAACATTCCCAGTAAAGCCATGATCACCGTGCTGCCGGCGAAGAGTACTGCGCGACCGGCGGTGCCCACTGATTTAAGTGCGGCATCTTTGGGCGTCATGCCTTCCTGTAAACCTTGGCGGTAGCGATTAGTGATAAACAGCGCGTAATCGATCCCCACACCAAGACCAATCATCGCCGCTAATGTTGGTGCGAAACTCGCAACCGTTGTGAATTTGGCAACAACAATTACGAGTAACTGGCCGCCCACTAATCCAGTGACTGCCACAAAAATGGGAAGACCCGCAGCAATCAGGGAACCAAAGCCAATTAGCAATATAACAACGGCGGCGAAAAGACCAATCGCCTCGCTGTTATCCCCTCCTACTCCTGCACCTTCAAGGACTCCCCCACTAGCGCCAACGGTGAGCGTGTCTGAGTTTGCTGCCTGAACCAAATCAACGATTCGTGTAGCTTCCGCTGCCTTCAGGGTTGCGGTGTTAAAACTCACCGTGGCGTAAGCAACATCACCTTGTGAACCGATCGGACTCACAGCTGAGTCAGTGGCTTTGGCTGCGCCACGAAGTGAATCCACTTCGGTATTGAATTCTTTTTCTAACTTATTGAGTTCAGCCACAGCTTTTGGTAAGGCGCGCGCAACGGACGCGAGTTCATCCGGTGAGGTTTTAGCCAACGCTTCACGTATATCCAGCGGAATCTTGGCAAATTCCTCAATTCCACCCATGGCTTGGCCTACCTCTTCGAGTTCTTTTCTCGTGAGTCCGGTCGAGTCATCGGCAATGGCTTGATCAATGCTGCGGAGTCCAGCAATTACGTCAGGAGGCAACATCGAAAGTTTAGAAAGTAAGGGAAGTACCTTGGCAATTTTGGCTAGATCTGCACCATTTGCCTCTGCAAGTGGTGCGATTCCCGCTAGGACCTTGGCAACCTGATCAATTTCCTGGTTGGTCAATCCGGTGACTTTACGTAACTCCTTGTGAATCGCGTGCATGAGAGATTTTTCAACGGAGACATTCACCTCGGATTTACATCCGCTTCCCAGATTCTTTCTATATGGGCTAGTTACACACTGAACTCCATCAAGACCTGCAATGGACTCGAGCAGGGGTTGAATTGCCTTCTGGGTTTTTTCATCAGTCACAGAGCCTTCAGTGGGTGACCAAATGATTTTGATACTCGCGTTATTCGAACCACCCGAGTTCAGTTCCTCAAGCAGCTCCTGGGCCTGTGTGGACTGGGCGCCCGGAAGCGAAAAACTGTCATCGAATTTCGAGTCGAGACTTGTTGCGAAAACCCCCAGTCCCACGATTAACAAAAACCATACGAGCAAAGCAACGATGGGGCGCTTAATAGCGAACTTACTCATGTGGGAAACCTACTCGCCATTTACGGCTTATCTCCATCAAGGAGTCTTTGACTCAACTGGCTGAACGTGTACTGCAAAGAACCGGCATCGCGCTTCAGCAACCACACCAAGTCAAAGCGCTCTTCGGGCCATTCACTCGGTACCTC
>CANMNM010000149.1 GCA_947499275.1 Actinomycetota bacterium
TATTGGCGGGGCCGCAGTCCTTGCCGCAGGTATCACCGGTTTCTACATGACCCGGATGGTCGCTATGACCTTCTTTGGTAAAAAACGTTGGGAGAGCGACGCCCACCCGCACGAGTCACCGGCCGTCATGACAATCCCACTTATTATTTTGGGACTTGGCTCAACGTTCTTCGGAATGGCTTTGCTCTTCTGGGGAGACATTGAGGGCTGGTTGGAGCCGGTTGTCGGCTACGAAAGCGAACCAACGCCTTTGCCAACGAGTGCCTATATTGGAATCACTTTGGTCTTTGTCATCGTCGGCTCGATCATTGGCTGGATCACCTACGCCCGACGTGAGGTTCCCATTGAAGCGCCACAGGGCAATTGGCTCACTCGCGCAGCGCGCAAGGATCTATACGGTGATGCCGTCAACCACGCATTGGTAGTGGCACCGACGAACTATGCGGCTAGGGCGCTCGTGTGGTTTGACTCACGCATAGTGGACGGTTCTGTCAACGGGTCAGCAGCGATTGTCGGTGGGCTCTCCGGTCGAATGCGCCGAACTCAATCCGGATTTATTCGATCGTACGCGTTATCCATGGTGGGTGGAGCCGTCTTGGTGCTTCTGGCTCTAGTGTTGGTGAGGATCTAGTGAATACGTATCCGTGGTTGACCACAATTGCCCTGCTTCCACTGGTGGGTAGTGTGATTGTTGCCTTATTACCCAAACACAATGAAAAACTTGCCAAGAACGTTGCATTGGTGTTCTCGGTGGTCACCCTTGGCGCGGTAATTTCAATGGCGTTGAACTTCGAGGCGAATTCACAGGAAGTTTTCCAGTTCGCTGAAAGCTACACGTGGATTCCAGCCTTCGGCATTAACTTTTCACTGGGAGTTGACGGAATTGCACTAGTGCTGATCGCGCTAGCGGCAACTCTGGTCCCCGTTGTTATTTTGGGCGGATGGAATGAAGCCTTGGATTCCCAAGGAAGCGTGAAGGGCTACTTCGCGTTGATTCTGGTTCTTGAGTCACTCATGATCGGTGTTTTCGCTGCAACTGATGTTTTCCTGTTTTACGTTTTCTTTGAAGCGATGCTCATCCCCGTCTATTTCATGATAGGTCGTTACGGCGGCCCGCAAAGGTCCTACGCCGCTGTGAAGTTCCTGATTTACAGTCTGGTTGGTGGGCTTTTTATGTTGGCCGCGGTAATTGGGCTCTACGTTGTTTCGGCCCAGATCACGGGAACCGGAACATTCGATTTCACCGCTTTGGTCGGACTTGATATTGATCCTGATATCCAGAAGTTACTGTTCCTCGGATTCTTTTTCGCTTTTGCAATCAAAGCGCCACTGTGGCCATTTCACACCTGGTTACCTGACGCCGCGGGCCAAGCCCAGCCGGGAACTTCGGTGCTGCTCATAGGTGTTCTGGACAAGGTCGGAACCTTCGGCATGATCCGCTATTGCCTCGAAATTTTCCCGGCGGCTAGTACTTTCTATGCACCGGTTGTGATCGCGATTGCTTTGATCGGTATTTTCTATGGCGGATTCGTGGCTCTCAAACAGACCGACATGCGTCGACTCTTTGCATACTCGTCTATGTCCCACTTCGGGTTCATTGCTCTTGGTATCTTCGTCTTCACTTCAGTTGGTCAATCCGGTTCCGTGATCTACATGGTTGCGCACGGGTTAAGTACCGCCGGATTATTTATTGTCGCGGGTTACCTCATGTCACGTCGGGGTGGATCTGCGCAACTCTCCTCATTCGGCGGAGTTAATAAAGTCGCGCCAGTTTTGGCAGGCTTTTTCCTGATCGCAGCCTTGTCAAGTTTGGCCCTGCCTGGAATGGTCTCCTTCATCGGTGAGTTCATGGTCTTGCTTGGAGCTTTCCAGCAATATATGTGGGTTGGTGCAATAGCCACCGTTGGAATTGTGCTCACCGCCGCTTATGTCCTGCGGGTCTACCAGAAGAGCATGACCGGACCACTCAACCCCGAGTGCGAAGGAATGAAGGATCTCAACGGGCGAGAGATCACCGCGCTTGTCCCGATTGCTGCATTGATCCTCGTGCTTGGTGTGTTCCCGGCACCCTTACTCAACGTCATTAACCCGGCTGTTGATCGACTCATGACCACCGTTGGCGTTAGCGACCCGGAGGTCACGTACCCGATTTTGAGTGTCCCAGCATCCAATGAAGGGGGCTCAGAGTGAACACATTCACCGCACCGGAAATTGACTACCTCGCAATCGCGCCCATCCTTATTGTCGCGATAGCTGCTCTGCTCTCTGTGTTGACCGAAACCTTCTTGCCTCGCTCCGTAAGACGACCTGTTCAACTCGCATTGACGTTCATATCGTTAATTGGTGCGCTTGTTGTTCTGGTGATCAACCGAGATATTCGAACAATTACCGGTGGCGGAGCAGTAGCAATTGACGGTCCGGCCCTTGTCCTTATGGGCACGATTCTGATCCTTGCCTTGTTAAGCGCTTTCTTAGTTGCTGAGCGTTCCCTGGATAGTTTGGGTGATTCATTCGCTCCTAGTGCTGCCGCGCTTCCAGGATCAGTTGATGAACGCGAATATTCCGCGCGTGGCTACTTCCAAACTGAAATTTGGACACTGTTCCTTTTTGCCGTACTAGGAATGCTTGCCTTCGTGGTCTCGAACGACCTACTCATTATGTTCGTGGCCCTTGAAGTTATGTCACTGCCGCTTTACCTCATGGTTGGCATGGCTCGCCGTCGTCGTCTTCTGTCACAAGAGGCAGCACTCAAATACTTTGTGCTGGGTGCGTTCTCATCCGCCTTCTTTATTTTCGGGGCAGGTTTGGTTTATGGCTTCACCGGCTCGATTTCCCTACCTGAAATCCATGACGCACTTGCCTCTACCACAGGGGAAACCCTTCTGATCGTCATAGGCATGGCAATGCTCCTGGTTGGGTTACTTTTCAAAGTGGGTGCGGTTCCATTCCACCAATGGACACCCGATGTCTATCAAGGTGCACCAACCCCCATCACCGCATTTATGGGCGCAACGGTCAAGGTCGCCGCATTTGGCGCCATGATGCGTTTGCTATACGTCGCATTCTCTGGAATCCAATGGGACTGGGAGATCATCCTCTGGGTAGTTTCAATTTTGAGCATGATCATTGGCTCCCTCATCGCACTCACCCAAAGCGACATCAAGCGGATGCTTGCCTACTCGGCGATCGCCCAAAGCGGTTTCATCTTGGTGGGTGTTGTCGCAGCAAGCCCATCGGGAATTTCGGCCGTTATGTTTTATTTGATTGCATATGGACTCGTGACGGTTGGCACCTTGGCAGTTATTTCCATGGTTCGTGATTCAACCGGTGAGGCCACCCACCTCTCCAAATGGGCGGGCCTTGGCAAGAAGTCTCCCGTGCTCGGTGCGGTCATGGCGATATTCATGCTCTCACTCGCCGGTATCCCGCTGACGAGTGGTTTTGTGATCAAATTCAGCGTGTTTGCTGCTGGAATAGCTGAAGGGGACACATGGCTGGTTATCGCAGCCGTCGTGGCCAGCATTATTGCCGCCTTCTTCTACGTCCGCGTGATTGTGGTCATGTTCTTCTCATCACCGAATGAAAACACGGCCTCGGTTGCCGTGCCCTCAATCTTTACCACGATCACGGTAGCGGCTACCGTCACGGCGACCATGGTGCTCGGAATAATCCCGCAGCCCATGATTGACCTCTTGGCAAATGCCGGAATCTTCATCAGGTAGTAACGTGATCACATGAACCGGATTTTCGAGGCGAGCGATCCGGTATTTGACGAGCACATTAACTCAGAACTTAGGCAGGTAGAGAAGTCTCTCCTTGAGTCCACCCGGAGTGAGTATCCTTTTGTATCTGAGACTTCACGCCACCTGGTAGTCGCTGGTGGCAAACGCTTTCGACCGCTTCTCGTTCTGCTTGCAGCGGAGTTCGGAGATCCACAGCTGCCAGGTGTTATTCAAGCAGCGGTAGTTGTTGAACTCACGCATCTGGCCACGCTCTATCACGATGACGTAATGGATGAGGCCACCATGCGCCGGGGAGCCGACAGCGCAAATGCCCGGTGGGATAACACCGTTGCAATCTTGACCGGTGATTTCCTCTTCGCCCGCGCCTCACAAATTCTGGCCGATCTCGGTCCAGCCGCTGTCCGGATTCAGGCCGAGACATTTGAGCGGCTCTGTATCGGGCAGATCAAGGAAACCGTTGGTCCACGCGATGGTGAAGATCCGGTTAAGCAC
>CANMNM010000150.1 GCA_947499275.1 Actinomycetota bacterium
TTCTGCAGGGGGCGTAGCCGAAAATTTTTGCGGATCGCTATTAACGAGAACAGCCGCTTTGCGCGCTTCAAGTTTTCTCAAGACCTCATATATTTTGGGCTGAGGGACACCGGTGATCTTGGAGAGTCCGTAAGCGGTTTGGCTACTCTCTTCCAAAAGGCCCGTGTACGTTCGCGCTTCATAGGTTGTGAAGCCAAGAGCGCACAGCGCCTCAACCAACCCTGCACGATGTTCCATGATCATCCCCTTGTTCGTGCGACATCCTGCCACATATCGCTTTCAAAAGGTACCAAAATCGGCGTTAAGACCCAAATCCCGGGTCAATTCATACATTAGGAGGAATGCGTGAAAGACAGAGAACTGAAGGAAATCACATACGCTGTTGATCGGGGTCTTGCTTGGATCACGATAAATCGACCTGAGCGACTTAACGCATTCACCGCAAGAACTATCGATGAGCTCATACATGCTTTCAAAATGGCGTGGGGAGACCCAGAGGTTGGCGTAGTTGCTCTCACGGGCGCTGGCGACAAAGCCTTCTGTGTCGGTGGAGATCAAAAGCAGCGTCAAGAATCAGGTGACTACGGCCCGAGTGATTACGGCGTCTTCCAAGATGAGTACCTACAGCGCCTGATCCGAGACATCCCGAAACCTGTCGTGGCGGCTGTCAATGGATATGCAATTGGTGGGGGCCAAGTACTCCACGTTGTTTGTGACTTGTCGATTGCTGCAGAACATGCCGTGTTTGGTCAGGCAGGTCCCCGAGTTGGATCTTTTGACGCTGGGTTTGGGACTGCATACCTCGCTCGGATTGTTGGAGCGCGCCGAGCTCGTGAAATTTGGTTCCTGTGCCGCCGTTATTCCGCCCAGGAAATGAAAGATTGGGGACTCGTCAACGCGGTCGTCCCATTCGATCGACTCCATGATGAAGTGCGGGCTTGGGCCGATGAAATGTTGGCATTAAGTCCAACAGCACTGAAAATTATTAAGCATTCCTTCAACGCGGATTCAGAATCGATTGCTGGCATATCTGCAATGGCCTTTGATGCGCTAGGCGTGTTCACAAAGACTCCCGAGTCGAAGGAGGGAGTCGACGCATTCGTTAATAAAAGAACTCCGAATTTCAAAGACTTCAGATGAGTCAGCGAATTGTTGTTCTTGGCGGCGGCACGATGGGCGCAGGTATCGCCTACGTTTTTGCTCTGAAGGGGTTGGGGGTTGACGTAGTCGACCCATCAGAGTCTGGAAGGGATGCTTGTCTTCGAATTGTGAAGCATGTTGCTGCGCGTGCAGTTGAGCGCGGAGGGTTGGATAGTGGCGAAAGTTTAATGGTGGCAGAGCGCGTTAACGTCCAAAAAAACTTGAGCGCAGTTCAGGCCGAACCGTTACTCCTGATTGAGGCGGTACCCGAAGACTTTGCATTGAAGGTCGATGTCTTGAACCAGGCGCAGGGTTTACATCCGAAGGTTCTTGCCACAAACACGAGTAGTATTTCGATAACTTCTTTGGCGCAAAATCTTGATCACCCTGAATCTTTTATCGGCATGCATTTTTTCAATCCAGTCTGGTCAAATCCATTGGTAGAAATAGTGGTGGGTGCCAAAACAGCCACAGAAACTGTTGAAGCCACTAAAGAATTAGTTGACATTATTGAAAAAGAATCGATCACAGTTGGGGATAACCCTGGATTTGCTTCGAGTCGACTTGGCGTGGCGCTCGGTCTAGAGGCGATTCGCATGGTGAGTGACGGCGTGGCCTCTGCTGCTGACATCGACAAGGCAATGGAACTCGGCTATCGACACCCAATGGGACCCCTGCGATTGACCGACTTAGTTGGCCTAGACGTTCGCCTCGGTATTGCTCGAAATCTGACGCAAGCGTACGGAGCGAGATTTGAGCCACCTCAATTGCTTATCGACATGGTTGAGAGAGGAGACCTAGGAAAGAAATCGGGTCAGGGATTTTTTAGTTGGTGAAAATGGTTGCCGAACATGGGCTCCTACGCCTATAGTTCGTGGTCGTACCTACTTGAGTCAGTACTAGGGAGTGGTTTCATGGGTAAGCTTGAAGTCGGTGTTGGTATTTGGAGCATGCAGTCCACGAAATTTGGACCGCGCCACTTCTCATATCTCTACAAAGAATTAATGGAAGATGCTCAGTATTGCGATGAGTTGCAAACCATTAAAACTATTTGGCAAACGGAACACCATTTTTGGTACGACGGTTATTCCCCAGCCCTGTTGACGGTTGCAGGAGGAATCGCAGCTGCGACCAAACACATCCAGATTGGGCAGTCCACGATGCTGTTTAGTCAACACGAAGCATTGCGGGTTGCTACGCAGGCAGCCGTCGTTGATCAGCTTTCAGGTGGCAGACTTCAACTGGGCTTGGGGCTTGGTTACCGTGATAATGAGTTTGACGGATTCAACATTGACCGGCGCACTCGCAAGGCCAGATTTGAAGAAGGTATCGAGGTCCTCAGAGCTTCGTGGGCAAACTCTCCCGTGAATTTCCATGGGAAGCAGTTTGATATCCCTGATGTTTCAGTGACACCCAAGCCATTCCAACCTGATGTCCCCATCTGGGTGGCAGCTGTCGGCGACGCCCCGATCAAGCGGGCCGCGAAATTGGGGCTTTCAATCATTTTGTCTGATGCACTCACTCTCGACCAGTTGAGTGAACATATCGAGCTGTACCACAAGACAGCTGATGAATATGGTGTCGATACCTCAAAGGCCAAGATGGGCGTTTTGCGTCGAGGCTGGGTTGCTGAAACAGATGACGATGCGTACCAAAACGCATTGAAATCCTTGAGATTCCTCCTACGTGATCAGCTTGGTGGCTGGCGTTATTTGAAGGACGAAAATGGCGAGTCGGTGGGCTTTGATACACCTGACAAACTTGATGCTGCGGCAGCCAAGTTAGTTACCGTGCATGAGCGCACAATCGGTCGCCCTGAAAAGGTGACTCGTGGTCTGCGGGAAATTGCTGCGACGGGTTGTGACCACATCATCTTTGGCACCCGATTCGATTCACTCCCACGAGAGAAGTACCTGCGATCACTAGAGCTGCTCGCTACCGAAGTTATTCCGAATATCTGACCTTAAATTTGTTGATAGGAGAAAATTATGCGATTCGGACTGGGACCCATGACCATGGAATCCGTTCAGGGCTGGCGCTGTTCTGGTTGCCGCAAGCCCGAGGGAGGGTGCTGCGGACGTAAGCAGGTTGATATCTATGAGGAAGTCTTGGAGCATGCCGTTACCGCCGAGTGGTGGGGCTTTGATTCCGTCTGGGTAGATGAGCGGCACTTCACGCCTGACTCATTTAATTCATCAGCATCAGTTGTTGCAGCAGGACTGTCCCAGCGCACCGAGTTTGTGCGCATCGGCATGATGCCGGTGCTTGGCTTAGTGAACTCCATCTACGTTGCGGAAGAAGTCGCCTGCATTGACAACATCAACGCGGGAAGGACAATCGTCGCAGGCCAGGTGCCAAATGATGAAACCGTTCGCGGGTGGGCTGGTTCGGGCGCCTCAAACTCAGTGGAGCGAATCATTGACGATATCGCTGTCATGAGAAAGTCATGGGGGCCTAACCCATTTTCTCATCACACAGAGTTCCACAACATTCCAATGAATAATGAGATTCACATTGAAGCAAGAGGAATTGATCGGATTTCAGTTCAGCCAAAGCCTGCTCAGTTGGAAATGCCACTCTGGATGACCGGTGGGGCTGATGCAGCGGAAGTTGCCCGCCGCGCCAGCCTGCCATTTATGGCACCGGCACATTTGTCCGTTGAGCAATTGCGTCCGTTGTATGAAGGACTAAACCCAACATTTGAGCACATAGTGCCGCTCATCCGCGATGTATTCATTGCACCAACCACAGAAGAGGCACAACGCTTGGCAGGTGGCGCGATCCGCGATCTGTACAACGCACAAATGCGAGCAGGTTTAGATCTCACTCCCGCCGACTTTGACAAATTGGTCATGGACACGATCATCATTGGTGATCCAGATGAGTGCATTAAGCGTTTGTATGTCTATGAGCGCGAGTTGGGCGTGAATTACACCGTGGCGCGCTTGGTCTATCACAACATGCACCCGGGTGATTCGGCTCGGGCTATTCAGCTATTTGGTCAAGGCGTAGTACCAGAGTTCCGGATGTACGACCTTCCTGAGCAGATCCGTAAGGTCGTGTGACATGGC
>CANMNM010000151.1 GCA_947499275.1 Actinomycetota bacterium
TCGCGAAGCAGTTAATATTCCGATCATCGCGAGCGGGGGCGCAGGTGTTCCCAGTGATTTCGCCGCGGCAATAAATGCGGGAGCGCAAGCTGTTTTGGCTGCAAGCATCTTTCATTTTGGTGAGGTGTCGATTGCTGAAGTAAAAAGTGCATTAAAGGCTGACTCCATCCCGGTTCGTGAACCAACTAGGTTGGTCTCATGAACGAAGCCAGTGAGTTCATTTCTCGGATCAAATTCAACGAAGATGGCCTGGTGCCCGTTATTACCCAAGATTCAGTGAGCAAAGAAGTCCTCATGATGGCGTGGATGAATGCTGATGCGGTGCAATTAACCATTGACACTGGTCTAGGAACATATTTTTCGCGCAGTCGAAATAAGATTTGGGTAAAAGGCGAAGAGTCAGGAAATAGCCAGTTAGTGCGGAGCCTGCGAGCTGACTGTGACGGGGACACGCTTCTCATGCTTGTTGATCAACATGGACCCGCTTGTCACACTGGGAGCCCGACCTGCTTCTTTGATCAAGGAATTGTTAAGTGAACAAGAAAAATACGGACACCCCCGATCTTGCCAATTTCCAAGAGCTTGCTCGCGTTCAAAGAGTCGTGCCCGTTTCTCGAACGCTTCTCGTTGACCACCTCAGTGCGATTGGTCTTTTTCACGCACTATGCGGTGAGCGTGCAGGGACGTTTCTGCTAGAGTCGGCTGAAGCCGGAGTGCAATGGTCCCGTTATTCATTCATTGGGGTGAACAGCGCCGCGATGCTCTCAGAATCGCGAGGTAAAGCGGTATGGAGCGGACGAGTTCCTGAAGGACTACCTCAAAGTGGTCTAGCCCTTGACGTACTTGAACAAACCCTCGTTCAATTACACACGCAAAAGTCACAGCTTTCAGAGACCGGAGACTTCCCCTTCACCGGCGGGCTAGTCGGATACATGGCCTATGACATCGTGCGCAACTGGGAGGAAATTGGTAACTCGACGAGTGATTCTCTGAATATCCCAGATCTCAGTTTCTTGCTTGCCTCAGATATTGCGGTGGTAGACCACCTTCAAAGCACGGTGACACTGATTGCTAACGCAATAAACTTTGATAACTCACCCGAGCGTGTCGAGCAAGCGTATGAGGCGTCAATTGCCCGCCTTGACCACATGCAGGAATCAATAACCCACATTTTGCCGAGTGGTGCACAGGAAACGCCCGTCTTGGACTCTGAAGTGGTTTTACCACCGCGAGTTACAAGTGAGGAAACTTATCTAAAAAACATTGACACGATCAAGGAATACATTCGCGCGGGCGACGCCTTTCAGGTTGTTCTTTCCCAGCGGTTTAGTGTCCCAACGCAGGCAAGTGCCTTGAGTATTTATCGAATCCTGAGATCAACCAACCCAAGTCCGTACATGTATCTCGTTCGAGTTCCTGACCCACAGGATTTCAATAGAGTTGCATTTGAAATTATCGGGTCATCACCGGAGGCATTGGTTACGGTACGTGATCGCAACGCGGTCGTGCATCCGATTGCGGGAACTCGCTGGAGAAGCACAGATCCTGAGCGTGATCGGCTATTGGCGCAGGATTTGCTGGAGGACAAGAAAGAACGCGCGGAGCACCTCATGTTGGTTGACCTCGCCCGCAATGATCTTGGTCGGGTCTGCACCCCAGGCAGCGTCAATGTCATTGACTTCATGCACGTTGAACGCTACTCGCACGTGATGCACTTAGTGTCAACCGTCACGGGCGAACTAAATTCAAATGAAGATGCGTTCACCGCACTGAGGGCTACTTTCCCCGCTGGCACACTTTCAGGTGCACCGAAACCACGGGCCATGCAAATCATCGAGGAAATGGAATCGGAAAAGCGTGGGCTGTACGGTGGCTGCATCGGATACTTTGATTTCGCGGGGAATATGGACATGGCAATTGCCATTCGAACGGCTCTATTAAAAGATGGAATTGCACATATTCAGGCTGGTGGAGGTATCGTGGCAGATTCAGTGCCCGAGAGTGAAAATGATGAATGCGTTAACAAGGCAATGGCCATTATTCGTGCCGTTGCATTGGCTGAGCAACTTGATCTTTAATCGAAAGTGTCGGTGAAATGTCGCCAGGTCGGAAATATTTATTCACCATAGCTCTGCAATCAGTGTTGGCCGGTGCACTGCTGTGGGTTGGGGGGCTTATCTGGGGAACGATCCAAAGCGACTTGGTTTCACAGGACCTTAAAGGGTCAGATCTTGACTCAATTATTTTTGCTGTCTGGGCGGTTTCCTTAGCGGTGGTGATTGGTGTCCTGGCAACCCGAACATGGGGTCGAAGAATCTTGGGAACTATGGGTGCGGTCGTTGCCGCAGCTGGGGTTTATTCCTTAATCATTCTCGATAAAGAGGGACTCAATGCGCTATGGGCCTTAGCGCTAGTACTCAGTTTTGGATTGGTGATCTCGAATCTTCTCATTGTTTTCACTTCTAAGAATTGGCCGACTTTAAGTGGAAGATATTCGCGTTCGGCGTCTCCGGAGCAAGACGCCTGGGCGCTTCTTGATGCTGGTGTTGACCCAACCCTCGAGTCAGATCCCAATCAGCCACGATCACGTGATTAGATACACCCATGACTGAACAACATGAGGACCATGGTTCGACCCCGGCTGCTTGGACCACGGTTGTCATCGTTGTCTTGGCATTCGTCGTGGCAACCTTGGCACTGGTTTTAGGAAATTGGCCCCTCTTTTGGGTTGGGGTCGCGATGGTAATCATCGGCGGTGTTGTGGGCAAAGTCATGGCCATGATGGGGCTGGGCAAGAAAACCGTAAACGCCTAAATTCAACTGAACACATGGTGACCACATGAAAGTTCTCGTGGTCGAAGATGAACGGCCAATTTCAGACCTCATCGGTGTTTATCTAAGGCGTGAAGGTTTCGAGGTGCAGTCGCGCTTTGATGGCGAATCAGGTTTGGCTGCCGCTCAAAGTGAAAATTTTGATGTGATAATTCTTGATGTTGGACTGCCTAAATTAGATGGAACGCAAATTTGCCGCCAGCTTCGTGCTGCCAATAATTGGACTCCGATTGTTTTTTGTACTGCGCGAGACGACGAAGTTGATCGGGTGCTGGGTCTTGAACTGGGCGCTGACGACTACGTGACCAAGCCATTTAGTCCCCGGGAGCTGGTTGCAAGAGTCAAAGCGATTGTTCGCCGGTCGGCCCAACAGGTCGGTGAAATTCTTGATGAAGAAGGAGTTCAATTAAACCTCAAAACGAGGCGCGCATCGCACAATGGGAAACCGGTAGTCCTGACGGCGACCGAGTTTGACTTAGTGGCTTATCTCATGGCTCGCTCCGGACACGTGATCGAGCGTTCTGAGTTGCTCGAGAATGTTTGGGGTTACACCGAAGGCCTAGGAACTCGAACAGTTGATGTGCACGTTGCCCAAATTCGGACAAAACTGGGAGCTGATGCACCCATCCGTACCGTTCGCGGAGTCGGGTACGCATGGGAATCACCATCACCTGGAATGGTCACATGAAATTTCGTAGTTGGAGCATCGTCACACTTCTGGTTATCCTCACGAGTGCCGTCGCCGCATTTGCAATTGTCGTTGCAGGGCTTGTGTCCTACCCACTTGTTATGTCGAGTTCGCAGGACGTTGGTGCGAGAAATCTTTCACAGCTGGCTAATGTCACGGCTAACGCTATTGATCAGCAAAGTGCTGGTTCGGGTGTTGGGCAAGGATTGATCAAGACTTTGCAGAGGGAATCAATCTCGGCCTATTTGATTCCTTTTGGAGCACCGAATCTCAACGAACTGCCATTTGATTTTCCACAAATTTATGTTGATCAACTCAATACTGGCCAAAACATCTCAGGCAGAGTGTCATCAGCGGATGGCGAGTATTTAATTGAGGGCCGGCCACTGAGTGTTGATGGTTCGGTTGTCTTGATTCAGCCCATTTCAATTGCTGGTGCCAGTGCCGGAGCGATTATTTGGCGCCTCGCCGTTGCGTTAGTGCTTGGACTAGCCATAGCGATTGCTTTAGGTTTTTTTGCCGCACAACGCTTAGCAAGACCGCTTCGCCGAGCAAGTACTGCAGCGATGTCAATGGCGAGTGGATCTCGAGGCGTTGAATTGGTATCCACGGGTCCTAAGGAGGTTGACGAAATCTCAACCTCACTGAACGCTCTTGACTCTGCACTTTCTGCCTCCGAGGC
>CANMNM010000152.1 GCA_947499275.1 Actinomycetota bacterium
CCAGTTGCAATACGTTGATGGGGGAGCAAGCCCCAACAAACAACAGGGGCAGCGCAAACGTTTAGTAGAAGCCCATAAAAAGGCAACAGATTTCTACCAAGCCCAACTTCTCACCCCAGAGGCACAAACGGGACGAGAGTTCCTCACCCAGCGCGGATTTGAATCCGAGATTTGTGCCACCTTCAGTGTGGGGTACGCACCAAAAGGTTGGGACGCCCTCACCAACCACCTTCGTCAAGCCGGTTTCACCGACCAGGAACTACTCGCCGGTGGACTCGTATCCCAAGGTAACCGAGGAATCTATGACCGATTCCGTGGCCGACTGGTTTGGCCGATCCGCGAACTCGGTGGTGAAGTAATTGGTTTTGGGGCCCGAAAGTTGTATGACGATGATGAAGGACCCAAATACCTCAACACCCCGGAAACACCCATTTACAAAAAGAGCCACGTGCTTTACGGACTTGACCTTGCCAAGCGTCTGATTTCCAAAGAGCAGCAGGCCGTCATTGTTGAGGGTTACACCGACGTGATGGCCGCGCACCTGGCTGGTGTGGGGACAGCGGTTGCGACCTGCGGCACCGCATTTGGCGCGGACCACATCCGGGTATTGCGCAGGCTTCTTATGGACGACGACCGTATGCGTGGACAAGTTGTTTTTACTTTCGACGGAGATGCGGCCGGGCAGAAAGCCGCCTTGCGAGCTTTCGAGGAAGACCAGAAATTTGTCTCCCAAACATTTGTGGCGGTTGAACCCGGTGGCCTTGACCCATGTGATCTGCGACTGCAGAAAGGGGACGCTGCCGTTCGAGCCCTGATTGAGAGCCGAGTACCCCTTTTCGAGTTCGCCATTAAATCCGCGTTGGCTTCCTACGACTTAAACACCAGTGAAGGTCGCATCGCTGCACTCGACGAAGCCACACCGATTATTCGCAAAATCCGGGACTCGGCATTGCGCCCGGAATATTCTCGTAGGTTGGCAGGTTGGCTCGGCATGGACCCAACAACTGTTGCAAAAGCAATTGGCGGGAGCGCGCCCGCATCAAATCAGTCCCGCAAATCCACCATAGGTTCAAGTGTTGAACGCGAATCACTCAAGGCCGCATTGCAACTTCCCGGTGCGGTTAGCGAATGGTATGCATCCGTTGACGAGTCGACGTTCGTTCACCCAAAGGCCGCGGCGGTTCACGTTGCAATTGCTAAAGCGGGTGGACCAACAAAAGAACGTGAAGGTATGGCCTGGATCGACGCGGTGCTCGCTAACGCCGAGAACGATGAAGTGCGCTCTACGATTCGTGAACTGACCGTCGAACCAATGCCAGCAGAACCAGGAACGCAGGATCGATACGCGGTCGGCATGATTGCGCGATTACTCGAAGTGGACTCATCGAAAAAAATTGATGAACTAAAAGGTCAACTCACCAGATCAGAAGAAAGTGGAGATCCAACCCAATTGTTGAATCAACTTGTTGAAATGGAAACGTACCGGCGCTCACTTCGTGAGATTTCATTTGGTGAGGCCTGATGTTTGGTCGCAATCAATTCCAAAAACAGCTCGAGGCCGATGCGAAATTGTTGAACGTTCCTAAAGGCGAACGCATCATGGCAACAGCCCTTGGCCCCAAGGCGTATGAACCACCTGTTGTGATCGCGACCGATTCGGCGCTCTACTTCGCAACAAACACCGAGCCGCAACGCATCGCCTGGGCCCAGATCGCTAAAGCAACCTGGGAGGAGCCTTGGTTAGAAGTGAGCACCAATGCGAATGTCTTGATCAAGCTTCACCTTGACCCGTGCGGACAAGTGCCACCTATGGTTAGGGATCGTGTTACCGCAAGCGTTCTATTTCGGGAGACATTAACCCTGGAAACCGGTGGCAGTATTACGGCAATTGGACGACGTGAACCCAATAGCACCGAGATCTCGTGGCTCATTGAATTCCACGGGGAACTTGATCCCGGTGACCCACTGGTAGCCGCGAGCGCTGACCGCGCCTTGGCGCAACTGCGAAACACCCTCGGGGTGTAGCACTCGCTTGGCCTCTTGATAGTGTTCGTCGGTCATTCCCCCATAGCTCAATTGGCAGAGCATTCGACTGTTAATCGGAGGGTTCTTGGTTCGAGTCCAAGTGGGGGAGCGTTAGGGTCGCAGCGGAAAACCGTTGCGGCCCTTAATGTTTTCCAGTGTGGGTGTTGCCCTTCATCCTGCCGGCGCCAAGTGGGCTTGACCCGAATCGCAGTTCAGTACCGATCTAGGCCTGCTTAGAATGAACTATGGTGAAAGATTCGCAAGAGAATGTTGACATAGTGGCGGATGACGAGTTATCCGACGAGATTCTCGGCGGAGTGATTGGTGGTGCGGTTATCGGTACACCATTGGCAGCTGCTGATCCTCCCGACCCGACATTGTTTCCCTAGTCTTCCGGTCGGGGATAGGGAATCCCGGCCTCACAGTGTGACTAGACTGATCACTCTTCTAAACCTTGTATGACCCATATAACGATGTCTGAGAAGTTTAATGAGAGGTTATTCGAATGCCCGGTTTACGCAGGAACCTAGGTCTTTTAGGCCTGGTGGCTATTTCACTCGCGGTTATGGGACCGAGTATGTCGGTGTCCCTCAACCCGCAGGCAATTTCAGAACAAGTGGGCGCAGTAACTCCTCTCATATTTGTTCTTGCCGCTATTCCCTTGGCAATCATGGTGTATTCATTCGTGGTCCTCACTCGGCGTCGTGGTTCGGCAGGTTCACTTTTTGGGCTGGTTGGCGTTGAGATAGGTCCTCGAACAGGAACAGTTGCTGGTTTGTGGCTGATTACCGCTTACGTCACGTTTGCATCCCTCACGGCAGTTTCTTTCGGTATTTTTATTACTTCGCTGATTGGGGCACTGGGCGGACCCACCCTGCCCAGTTTTGTCTCGCTCATTATCGCTCTGGTGATTGTGCCCGTCACCTCATTCCTTGCCGGGCGAACGATTAAGACACTTGGTCATATATTGCTTATTCTTGAAGGGCTGACCATGGTCGCGATCCTCGTGGTCTGCGGCATCACACTGTCCAAACTCATCAATGGCGGCGGTCCCCAGGGACAGACTGTTGATTGGTCGGCTTTCAAATTTGAGGGAGTAGCCGTTGGACCGATTGCTCTTGCGCTCACTTTCGCGTTGCTGTCCAGCGCAGGGTTTGAAGGAGCTGCGGCGGCCGCTGAAGAAACCGATAACCCCAAGAGATCCATTCCCCGTGCACTGATCATCGTCACGGTGCTGTCGAGTTCGTTTTATATTCTTGTCACCACGGTGGCCGTGTGGGCATTTGGAACGGCACCGAATCAACTGGAAAAGTTTTCGGCGTCGGGCTCACTTCCCGGTGACATCGCTAATGTTTATGTCGCTGATGGCATGGGAGACCTGATCACTCTGGGTGGCGCCGTGTCCTCATTCGCATGTTTGGTTGGTGCTCAAATTGCTGGGGGACGCATTCTCTTCGCCTTCGGTCGCGATTCAGTTCTTCCTAGCCGCTTTGGCGAACTTTCAGTACAGGGAACTCCGGTGCGTGGGAGTTATACCGTAGGAGCTGCGGCGTTTGTTTTGGTTATTTTTGCCGCCATTACAACTGCATTTGATTCTTTCTCCGCTTTTGAAATGGTCAGTGATATGGCAGGGGTCCTTATTGCGGCCGCCTATTGCACGGCCTGCGCGGCAGCGATAAAAGTTCTATGGTCAGGCTCGCGCCGCTGGTTGGCTGCCATCCCAATGGTAGGAATTGGGATTCTGGTCGCAATCATTGTCTTGCAGGTATTTCCGTTGCCTTCAGGTTGGGAATTAATTGCCCCGACGGTAGCCATAGTTGCTCTGATCGTTGGAGCGGTGGTAGGTCGCAAGCGTGGGGATCGAGCACAAGAAGCGCTATCTCATTAACAAAATGAAACTCCGATGAGATGCGCTGATCTCGGCTAGGCGACGTAGTACATCAAGTTCGGCAGTAGGAATCCATGCTGCATGGAGCCATTGGCCATGTCGCTGATCTGATCGCCGATGCTCGGTCCAATCTTCCAGCCTTTTTTGATGAGTGCGTGTCGCTGATCGGCTTTGCGGTTGGCTGCATTTTGGGTATTGCCGGTTGGCATCATTATGAGATCGCCGTAGCCGGCAATTCCTGCCTCAGCCAAGCAGGTCGCGGTAGAAACT
>CANMNM010000153.1 GCA_947499275.1 Actinomycetota bacterium
TGCCTCCTGTAGACCTACTACGTCGGCTCCGGATTCACCTATGACACGTGCCACCCGATCTCGTCTGATATCCCAAGGTGGAGCCGGTGCCACACAATCAACTTTACAAACATTGAAGGTTGCGAAAACTAAATTTCCACTAGCTGCCTGAGCTGGCTGGGTCCAGGTAACCAAACCTGCTAGGACTGAAATCGAAATTAGGGGTGTCAAGAAACGAACGAGCACTGGTCGAAGTCGCACGTGTGATAAACCCTTTCTCGAATTCACCCTTGCATCCACCTGTTCTGACGCATACAGAGCGTAGGCAGACGTTGGCACGGCATTGTGACAAAAGTCTAAACGCGTTAGGTAATTCCGCCAAAGGAAGGGCATGAAACTAGTCCCGAATAAGCTCAATGTCTGCTGCTAAATCCAATGCCAACCATTCACTATCTGTGGTCCAGATTTTCATTTCTTGGTACATCCCATAGGCCAAACAACACTTATCCCCCAGCGAGAGTCTCTTTCGTGTGCTGACAAGTGTTTGTGCGTCATGGATGAGCCCTAGTGAACTCATGTGGGGCCAACCAAAAGGAACAACAGCGAGACCCCACGCAATGAGATCCGTTGCAAACTCAATTCCTTCATCTCCCCGTCGCTCAAGCCTGTCAACAACTTCGGTCAAATTGACAGAAGTGATGTACGCGGTTGGCAGCACGGCTTCCACTGACTGTGCGCCTGACTCACCGAAAGCCCAAGCAAGGACGCATGATGCATCCAACAAAATTGGTTGACTCACGCCAACTTCGATTCTGCAGCCCTTTCGGCCAAGAAGTCTGCTACCTCGCGCCCGGATCCTCGGGTCTTGATCCGGGACTTTGCTCGAATTCGTACATGTTCCGGAGTCTCAATGACGATGCAGCCTTGCTCTGCCACGTGGATCCGAAGCTCTGAACCAGGCTCAAGTCCCGCTGCTTTCATCACCCCTTCAGGAAATGTGGGGCGGCGGCGAGAATCAAGTCGGACGGTCCAGACGGCTGGGGGAACAGATGCTCCCATTTCATCTTTCATCCCACGATTATCAAATACGTGGGATTATTTGTCAATCATGGGATTTGAGAGTGTCACGTCCTGGAGCGCGGCAACCAGAGCCGCGAGTGCTTTACCTCGATGACTTATCGCGTCTTTTTCTTCCGATGACATTTGGGCGGACGTGACCTGGTGGCCCTGTGGAATAAAGATCGGGTCGTAGCCGAAACCATTGTCTCCGCGTGCTGAATCAATGAGTGAACCGTTCATCGCGGCCTCAACAACGAACTCGGTACCGTCAGGGTGAACATAGGCTGCGGCGCAGACAAAGCTTGCATTTCGACGGTCTGCGGGGATATCAGAGATTTGAGCGAGTAGTAGTTCAAGGTTCGCCCGGTCATTGCCGTGGGTGCCCGACCAGCGGGCCGAGAGGATTCCTGGCATGCCGTTGAGGGCGTCAACGCATAGACCTGAGTCGTCCCCAATGGCGGGCAGCCCGGTGAACTCGCTGACCCCCCGGGCTTTGAGCATTGCGTTTGCGGCGAAAGTGGAGCCCGTTTCTTCAATGTCGGGCAGACCCGGGAATTGCGCGGTTCCCACCAATTCCCAATCGAAACCCGCTTGTTCAAGAATCCGGCGCATCTCTTCGATCTTATGATCATTGCGCGAAGCAATGACTATTTTCTGCGACATGTTTAAGCGAGTGCCTTGACTTGCAGTGTGGTGAGATCAAGGCAACCTTGGGCTGCAAGATCAAGGAGTTGGTTGAGTAGGTCGCGGTCAAATGCTTCGCCTTCAGCGGTGCCCTGAACTTCGATGAATTTTCCACTGCCGGTCATCACGACATTCATGTCCGTGTCGGCGTTGACGTCGTCGTCGTAATGCAGGTCAAGGCGTGCTTCGCCTTCAACAATTCCAACACTTACTGCTGCGACAGAATCAATAATCGGATCCTTGGTCACAAGGCCTTGTTCTTTGGCCCAGGTGATTGAGTCAACGAGGGCGATATACGCACCGGTGATTGCTGCAGTTCTGGTGCCGCCGTCTGCTTGAAGAACATCACAGTCGATCAGAATTGAATTCTCTCCCAGAGCTTTCATGTCAACCGCCGCGCGCAGGCTGCGGCCAATGAGTCGGGAAATTTCCTGGGTGCGGCCGGATTGCTTGCCCTTGACCGATTCACGCTGATTGCGGGTATTGGTTGCGCGTGGGAGCATGCTGTACTCGGCGGTAACCCAGCCGGTTCCCTCTCCCTTAAGCCAGCGTGGGACACCTGAAGTGAATGACGCGGTGCACAGAACCTTGGTACGGCCAAAGCTGACCAAGGTTGAACCTTCAGCGTGCTCTGACCAGCCCCGCTCGAAAGTTACTGCTCGAAGTTGGTCTGCGGCTCTGCCATCGGATCTCGTCATGGGACCAAGGTTAATGGGCGGACAACCCAGGCAAATTAATGGTGTCAACCGCATTGACTTCTGGGCCAAGGAATCGACGACCAAATTCTTTAAAGTGTTTCGGGTCACCCGTTACTTGGAATTCATAGGTTGGTGGAGGCCCATCAATGGAAGCAAGCGCGTTGTTCTCCTGCAGAACCCGGTAGAGGTCTTTCGCTGTCTCCTCGGCGCTGCTCACCAGTGTGACTTTTTCACCAAGAACATAGGAAATTGGGCCTACAAGAAGTGGGTAATGGGTGCAACCCAGGACCACGGTGTCAACGTCGGAATCACGAATCGCATCAAGGTATTCGTGCGCGACGCTCAGCGCTTGATCACCGGTTGTGATTCCCGCTTCAACGAGTTCAACGAATTGTGGGCAGGCAACACTGGTAAGTCTGACATTGGTTGCTGCTTCAAATGCGTCGTCGTACGCCTTTGAATTGATAGTCGTTTGAGTGCCAATAACAGCGACACTGCCATTACGGGTTGCTGCAGCAGCACGCCTCGCGGCTGGGTGGATCACTTCGACAACGGGAATTGAGTAACGCTCACGGGCATCACGCAGCATTGCCGCACTCGCCGTGTTACATGCAATTACAAGCGCTTTGACACCGGAGTCAACAAGTTGGTCAAGGAGTTCTAGTGCGAAAGAACGAACCTCCGCAAGTGGGCGGGGACCATAAGGTCCACGAGCTGTATCACCGATGTAACGAATCGATTCATGGGGTAGTTGATCGATTATCGCGCGGGCAACGGTTAAACCGCCGAAACCCGAGTCAAATACACCTATCGGCTGTTCCATAGTGTGACCAGCCTACAAACAAAATGTCACGGGAATTCGCCCCCGTGGGCGATAAAGTTCAGGTGTCTCCGGTTGGGGACCAATTCACACTCAAAAGGAGCATTAATGACTGAAGTTGGAACTATTCGTCGACCATTTGGGGTCACGTTAGTAGCAGTGCTTGTTGCCGTCGCCGCAATCTTGAACATCACATTCGGTATTTTGATCATGTTCTCAATCTTTGGAGACAATCCCACCTTCACCGACCCAGCCGGCACCACCCGCGAGGTCGGTGGATTCTGGCTAATCATCAACGGTGGCATCATGGTGCTCTTGGGCCTCATGTACCTGTGGTTGATCAAAATGATCATGATCGGGTCAACAACAGCTCAGTTCATTATCCAGATGCTTGCCGTAATCAATATCATCTTTGCAATCTTCACCCTGCCTTACGGCTGGTACACCATCCTGGTCAGCTTCATTATTCTGATTCTGGTCAGTGGCGCAAAAGCCACCATGTGGTTCCGTCAAAGCGCGTAATTTCACATTTTTACTTAACACCCAAGCGGTGGCCGATCGGTGCTTATTGCCGATCCGGTCACCGCTTTTCGCGAAAGTAACCGATTGAAATAAGTGATTCCTGCATCCAGGTGAGCCAGTTGTAGAGTTCAAAAATTTCATACAGCGGATCGGACTCGGATCGTTCTTGGGTCCACGTATCTTGCTCCACTTCAAGCCGGGTTCCTAAAGCAAGGCGCAAACTGTTGAGAAAGCCCACCCACTCTTTCCATTGATCCGAGTGCAGGGTGAGTGTCGATTGTCCTTCAAGGTCAGCCAGAACACTTTTTGCCCGATTCACATTGGTTTCTCGCAATGAACGTTCGGTAAACCTGCGGAACTCCATTGACGCTTCGGGGTCATCGGGGTAGGC
>CANMNM010000154.1 GCA_947499275.1 Actinomycetota bacterium
ATTATTCTCAACGATCAGCGTGTTGCCCACGGCGATCAGTGAGTTCTCGGTAGCGCTGGCGTTCACGCCGAACACGGGCTGCTCGCATACGACTCGCGTGGTTGCATTCGGATCAGTGTTGTAGACCACCACATTGATTGGATTCGCGTTGTCGGCAATGGCTACTCGGCCACCATCCATGATTGTCGGGGTCGTTCCGGATCCGACGCTCTTCTGCCCTGGCTTTTGTACACCTGTGTTTTTGTATGCTGAACGCCAGTCAACCTTCGGGGTTCCATCGGCTGCGAGGCTGAAGCGGTACATCGCGGCCGTGCTCACTATGTAGACCGAACCGTCTTTGTCCATCGAGAATGAGTTTCCGATCCGCTCCCCAGCCAAGGTCATCACTTTGATAACGCCGGTTTTCGGGTTCACTGCACCGACGACGCCAGCTCCGGTGATGAACCAGATATTGCCGTTGAAATCTGGGAGCGCTGACTGGATGGTGTCACCTTCAGCAATGTAGGGAGTGAGATCGAAATCTAGGCCGGGCACTGGAGTAAACGTTGGCTTGGCGCCCGTCTTGGTGACGGCATAAGTAATCAGGTGGCGCGTTGCAGTGCTTACGACTGCGCGATCAAGATTGTCGAGGTAGAAGTAACCGCCAGCGATCTCGGTGTAATCGTTGCTGCCGGTGCCACTCGTTGCGGCCTCGGGGAGTTTGACCTGAGAGAGGATGCGAAGGCTCTTGGGCTGCAATAAGGTGAGGTACGCGTGCTTGAGGATACAGATAGCGACGATCTGTCCCTGGCTGTTGAATGTGATGCTCGCGCATTCACCGCGGGTGAAAGAACTTGTAACCTTGGTGTTTTTGCCTAGCGGACCAGCCCATGTATATGTATCGGACATGTAGCTGTCGTTGTGAATATTCGAGGTCCCGTTGGCCGCCATGAACGGGTTCTGCGGAATTGCACTCAGCGGAACCGGATTCGGTTTGGCTGGCTCGCCATAGAAGGGCTTGGAGACCGCCTCACCAGGGCCGTTGGGGATCGGCACTGCTTGGGCAACAGCAGGTGCGATGCTGGCCACGATGACGCCGAGGGCAAGGGCAACCGAAAGTTTCTTAATTCTTTTCATGTACCAACCTTAGATCGTGTGGATGTATCAGACTCCGATACCGCCGAGGGGCAGGGTGATTCTGGGTTGGGTGGCAGGCTGAAGGCGCTTGGCTCGACGCTGCTCAATGAGCAATCCAGCAAGAACCGCCGCGGTCGCCGCGTAAGCAGGTTTGCCGGCCAGGTTGTCGAGTTCAGTTGGATCTTTACTGACGTTGTAGATCTCAATCTGATCGTCGAGCGGTGTTGTTTTCACCGTGATCTCAGTGGTGTGTGTTCCCGCATCGTTCATATTTCCGTCGGTGTGAGCGGTGACATCCTGTTGACCAGGGGAGCTCCAGAAGTTGGGGTTGTCGAAGTAACGGTTGTACTTCCACTGCTCAAGGGTTCCGCCCGGACCGGTAGGCAACTTCGCTATGACGGTCTCGATGTGGTTGGGCTGTGCAACCGCGTAGAACATCTCGCCGTTAAACGAGGTTTGATCAGCACCGCGCGTCGGCTCGTCATCGGTCATGAAGTACTGCGGTGTGTTGTAGCGGGTTGCGTCAACCTCCCCGAGAAGGAAAGGCGTGAGATCGCGTCCGACAAAGTCTTGGACCTGTGTGTGCGTGGTCCGCAAGCGACGCTGGATCGCGCGCAGATCTACACCGGTTGTGCGCGAGTTCAGGTTGGCTTCCCAAGAGTTACCCACGACCGCTACCATGACGCTATGTTTCCTCGTAGGCTTAGCAAAAGGAGCACTTCATGACCACTGTCATTTCCATCCACTCATTTCGGGGCGGAACAGGTAAGAGCAATACTTCCTCCAACCTTGCTGGTCAGTTGGCTGCGGCGGGCAACCGGGTTGCGGTTGTGGACACCGATATCCAAAGCCCGGGGATCCACGTTCTTTTTGGCTTTTCCGATGACCTCGATAACACTCTGAATGATTACCTGTGGGGCAAAATTCCCATTGCCCAGGCGGCTCACGATGTCACCGAGCGTATTTCAAAATCCACCACCGTTGCTGAAGGTGGCGCGCTCTACTTGATCCCGTCAAGCATGAAGTCGGGTGACATTGCTCGGGTCCTGCGTGAAGGCTATGACGTGGGAACACTCAATGACGGTTTCCGCGACCTTGCCCGCGATCTGCAGTTGGATTACCTACTCATTGATACGCACCCAGGTTTGAACGAGGAGACGCTGCTCTCGATCACGATCAGCGACATTTTGTTACTGCTGATGCGTCCAGATCGCCAAGATTTCCAAGGCACCGCGGTGACAGTTGACGTCGCTCGAAAACTCGGAGTGCCCGAACTGTTCCTGATCATTAACAAGGTTCCCTCGAATATTGACTCCGTGGACTTGCGCGAACAGATGACGCAGATCTATGGTGCTGAAGTGGCAGCGATCCTCCCACTGGCTGAGGAAGTTGTTCAAAATGCCTCAGAGGGATTGTTCTCCTTGACCAGTCCTGATCACCCCTGGTCTGAGCAAATACGTCAGGCCGCGGCTCGGGTCTCCAAGTAGTTAACCATCCTCATGGGTGACAAAGACGAAAGTTTGAGCCCTGCCGAGGAAGATCCTTGGGGTTTTCTAGCAGTACCCAAGTCAGCTCGGGCGCCCAAGGAGCCCGGATCACCCAGCACTTCTGCCGCCGCGGAATCCGAAGTTGTACCGTCGGCGCGGCGGGAGCGGGGAGAGTTGCGTGCCCCGGTCGCCGGTGCATCTCTGAAACAGCGCGCTTGGCCAATGGCGGCAGCCTTGGCAGGTATCTTTTTTGCCGGGTTCATCACCGAAGTTGTCGCGGCCAGCCAAATGATCACACTTGCAGGAACTAAGTCACTCCTGATCATCTATCCACTGGGTGGGTTGGGCCTGATCATTCTTGGATTGGCACAATTTCGCCTTGTCGACGGCACGGCGAGACTCAAAGTTCTTCGCTACGCGACCTTGGCATATGCACTTCTTTTCGCAATTGCGTTAGTTTTCATTGCCGGGGGACTAGCACCCATTCTTGCTGTCGGGTTGATCTGGATTTTGGCCGATCAAGTCAATTATCTTTTGCCGCTGTTGGTTTGGAGTCTTGCGGGAGATGAATTCAATGTGGCTGAGGGTCGCAAGATTTTCGGTTGGCTCGTCACTTGGACCTATGTCGGGCAAATGTTGGGACTCGCCGTAGCGCTCGCTACTCCAGTGCTCCTTCAAGGCTTGAACATCAATTTGAGTTGGCTATTGATTGTTTCACCGATCATGTGCGTGATTCTTGCGCTGTGGTTGCCCCGAGCGTTGCGCGATAGTTCGGCCGCCAAGGGGACCGGGCAGCGAGAGTCACTAAACGAATCCCTTAAGGGTGCAGCCGATTTCATCAACGGCGTTCCCGTATGGCGTTCGCTGATGGTTGCATCCACTCTGACATTTATCGCTGGTACCACCGTAATCATGGGTTACGGCGTTGGTATCGGTGACCTCGTTGACCGTGATGCTGCGAATTTACAAATTATTTTTGCGGGAACGTGGATTGTTGCGCTGGGAATTTGCTGGGGCATTCAACACTTCTTTGCTGAGCGGATCGCTGAACGTGTGGGTATCCCCGGCACCCTGATCATCTTGCCGATTGCGACAGCGATTGCAGCTATTGCGCTCGCGATCGGATCTGCGGTCGGTTCTATTGCGTTACTTATTGTCGCGATCGTAATCTGGCGGATTCCCCGATGGAGCCTTGACGAGAATGCCCGCAGAGGCGCCCTCGCGCTCGTTCCCGATGAGCGCCGGACACGAGTCTCATTCCTTATTGACCTAACACCTGTTGCAGTTGGATTAGTTGTCTCAGCTCCGATTGTCGTGCTTGGCTTTGCCACCGGCATGCTCTGGCTGCCCGGAGTAGTAGCCGTTGCTGTAGCACTTGTTGCGATTGTTTTCTCTCGCAAAGTTATGAAAGGTTGGGAAGAGAGCCTGATGAACTGGCGTCTTCGTCGCCGAAAGCAAAATCGAACAATGGGTCTGGCT
>CANMNM010000155.1 GCA_947499275.1 Actinomycetota bacterium
GAGATCGCCCGGAGACAGATGCGGGGCGAGGGATTCAACGGCACCAAAAACTTGTGATACATCGGCGGCATAGGACCCAGATTGTTGCGGGGTTCCCACGCAAATGAAGTGAATGTCAGCGAAGTCGGCGACCTCGGCAAATGAGGTGGTGAATTTCACCCGCCCGGCTGCGATATTGCGCTGGAGAACCGCTTCGAGTTCGGGCTCGTAGAACGGAACTTTGCCGGAATTAAGCAGGTCGACCTTCTCGGGGACAACATCGAGTCCGATAACCTCAAATCCCAATTCGGCCATGCAGGCTGCGTGGGTTGCTCCGAGGTAACCGGTGCCAATCACGGAGAGTCGCAGAGTTTGAACAGTCTGCTTGGTCGGCGAGTTCATTGGCCAAGATTAGTGTGATTGGGCGGCTGATTCTCACCGCTAGCCCCAATGGGCGGGTCTGACCGTCTAAAGTGCAGACCGTGAAGGGCTCAAATCGCGTGGCGGCTCCCAAAGTGCGCAAAGGTCGCGCGGGGAATTTCACGATCCGGGTTTACAACCGTGATTCATTGCGTGAGTTGATAGCAGAAGTCGCTGTAACAGGGGAAGTTGCCATGTCGGTCAATCTGGTTATTGACCAAGCAACGGCGCCGCGTTCGGGTTGGCTGGGAAAACCTGAACTTGCATTGTCGCAATTTTCTGCGCGATGGACCGATTCTGGTTTTGAAGCCGACGCAAGTGTTGCTATCGAACTTTCGCTGGCAGTCATGTTGTCAGGCCTATTGCGTGCGTGCACTCCAACGCCGGGTGGGGTTTTCACCCCTAAAGTCAGTTGGGAACCGAAAGCACTTCCGCGTAGCGGAAACCTCGCAGAAACACTTCGATATTTAACGATCGCAAATTCCAGTGAAAATCCTCACCTTCGGTCAACTGATCTGACCGTTACACAAGAGAACACCTGGTTGACAGCCCCGGACACCGAGTTTGTGGTGAACCCACTCGTACATCGCCCAATTGGTCGTCGCTCACTTGCGCAAGCCAATGTGGTCCCGGCAACATCTCTTTCACTTCCTGATTCACTTGATTCCGCCACCGTTCACCGACTTCGCGGGGTCACCGGATTAACGGAAACAACCGGGCTCACGCTCACCCAAAAAATCCAATTACAAGCCTGTGGCGTCAATCTTGATGATTCAACGGCTGATCCTCGGGAAATAGAATTTAGATCGATTGCCCGGCGAAATATTGCCTTACGTAAACATTCGCCGCACCCTCAGATTTTTGGTTGGCCCAGTGTTTCTATGGTGTTGGTAACGAATCGAGAAAATCATTTGCACGAAATAGTTGAGTTCATTTCCCGGCAAACGTATCCGAATCTCGAACTCATTCTCCTCACCCACGGATTTGAACTCGACGCCAAGATCGAAGCGCAACTCTCTGATTTGCCCTTTCCTGCTCTGACTCACGTTGAACCAGACACCCTCAACTTAGGTGAGGTGCTGACGGTGGCGAGTTCCCTTGCCAGCGGTGAACTCATAACGAAAATAGACGATGACGACTTTTATGGACCGGAACATGTTTGGGATTTGGTCACCGCCCGCATGTATTCGGGAGCCCAACTTGTGGGTAAAACGCTCGACAACATTTATCTTGCCGGCGAAGACGTCACGGTGTTTCGACCGACATACGCTGCTGAAAAATACGCGAAGTTTGTCGCCGGTGGAACCATGTTGATTTCCCAAGCAGACCTTCGAGAGGTGGGCGGATGGCGGCCCGTCCCCAAATCAGTTGACCTAGCCTTGATCGAGCGTGTCACCGAACACGGGGGATTGATCTACCGAACCCACGGGCACGGTTATATCTATGTGCGACATGCTCAGGATTCCGAGGCGGTCAATACATCACTCGTTTCTGACGCGCATTTTCGAAAAGACATCTCTGGCGAGGTAAGCGGTGTCGACAGCAATGTTTTGCGTGGATACATGGATCTGGGCTAGGAGCACTAGGTCAATGAACTCTTTCCTAAGTGTTGCAATCGTGATGCCGGTGCTCAATGAAGAAGAACACCTTGAGTCAGCGATCCAGCGCTTACTCGCTCAGGACTATCAAGGTGACATGGTGATTGTTCTTGCTGTAGCCCCGTCACGGGATCGAACGGAAGCGATTGCGGCCGATCTAGCGCAACGTCACCCGAGTTTGAGAGTGGTCGCTAATCCCAGTGGAAAAACCCCTTCAGCACTCAACGCGGCAATCGGGGCGGCGACCTCTGAAGTAGTTGTTCGGGTTGACGGTCATGCACTCATTCCTTCTGATTACATCCGCATTGGCGTCGAGACTTTGAATCGAACCGGTGCCGACAACGTGGGTGGGGTCATGGCGGCAAGTGGTTTGACGCCGATGCAAAAAGCGATAGCCGCTGCTATGACGTCAAAATTTGGTGTTGGCGGGGCGGCATTTCATGTCGGTGGCGCCGAGGGAGAAGCGCTCACCGTGTATTTGGGCTGCTTTCGACGTACTGCTTTGGAGCGCGTTGGCGGATACGACGAATCAATGGTGCGGGCCCAAGACTGGGAGCTGAATCACCGAATCCGTGAAACCGGTGGAAAAGTTTGGTTCACCCCCGAGATGGTAGTGACGTACCGCCCTCGCTCGAGCCTTCGCGAACTTGCGCAACAATATTTTGGTTACGGAACGTGGCGCCGAGAAGTCGCTCGACGCTACCATGAAACGATTTCATTACGCTACCTGGCAGCACCGGTACTTGTCATCGGGCTTCTACTCGGGCTATTTCTAATACTGATCGGTGCGCTTGCATCACAACAATTTTTAGTTTGGATTGGCTGGATTCCACTCATTGCGTATTTTTTGGGAGTAATTGGGGCAAGTGTTATTTCAAAGGCCGGTCGTAGCCGACTTTTATTACTTATTGTCTTTCCTGTCATGCATATTTCCTGGGGGATTGGGTTTCTCATCGGGCGGGCTAAGTCATGAAACTCTTCTCGCGTAAACCCCGATGGTCCATTGTTACTTCAGCGCCAAAAGGGGAAGCGGGAAAGCAGTGGGGGGACTACTGGTTTGCCACAGACCTAGCCGAAGCCCTTATTGCCGAGGGAGTGGAGGCAAAAGTGGTTTCCCGCGCGGGTGCCAATAGCGAGAAGCGCGATAGCGACGACGTTGTTCTGGTCCTGCGTGGGCTGCGACGAGTTATTCCTTCAAATACCAGCGCAACCTGGATGCTGTGGGTGATCTCGCACCCTGAACTCGTTGAGGCCGGTGAGGCCGGCCAGTACTCGCGAGCATTTGCCGCAAGTAATCACTGGAGTCCTGAACCAGAGATTGGTGAATTTACCCCGCTTTTGCAGGCCACCAATGCGAACCGCTTCAGACCAACGACCTCAACTCAAAAATCTGGCGTGCTTTTTGTTGGATCAACCCGCGGGGAGTTTCGCCCTGTTGTACGCGATGCACTCGCGGCTGGAATTCCATTGGAGGTCTTCGGTGTTGGCTGGGAAGAATTCCTTGCCCCTGATCAAATTGCGGGCGAGTTCCTGCCTAATAGCGAATTACCCAATGCTTATGCAAACAGTGCACTAGTGCTCAATGACCATCACCGGGCAATGGCCGAACTTGGGTTTCTTTCAAATCGACTATTTGACTCGGTTGCTGCAGGTGCCCGGGTGGTGAGTGATCCGGCATTGGGCATTAGTGATGTTTTTGGTTCCAGCGTTGTGACCTACCGTGAGCCGGAAGAGTTGGCCGAGATTTACCGAAATCCGAATGCGCATTTCCCCGTCGATTCAACCGATGCACAACGCATTCGAACTGAACATGATTTTCGAGCGCGTGCCCGAACACTAATTGCAGCAGCGGAATCAGCGCGCCATGAATAGCCCGCAGGTTTCAATCATCTTGATTGGATACAACGACTCGAAGCGCTTGCCTGCCGCATTAGAGTCGCTCACTTCCCAATCATTTCGCGATATTGAAATTATTGCTGTCGATGACTGCTCAACCGATGATTCCGTTGAGATTCTGCGTGCTGCTACACAAAGCGATCCACGGATTCGAATTGAAGTCCTTGATCACAAC
>CANMNM010000156.1 GCA_947499275.1 Actinomycetota bacterium
GGCGCATCGATAATTATTTTTCCTGATCTGACGTATTTTTGACCGGTATCAATAACCGTTGCACGAACTTGCTCAGTCATTTTTTTCCTATTCCTGTACTTGATTTTCGATGTCATCCGGTTAACTCAATTGACTAGCCACGCAAATAACTAGCCAATAAACCTCGGACTGAACTGTACTCCCACCAATTCCTTTGGATTGGTTAGTAAACCGGGCCGATGAACTCTGCGCCATACCGGGCAATTCAGGCTACAAACCCGGAGACTCGTCCTACGTGAGTGCTGCCGGTCACGGTCACTGCCCTCTCCTATGCTTATGTTTCATGAGCATGCGGGTATACAACGGTCCGCATTCCGATCGTGGAGGTAACCGGCCCTCGTGGACCAAGTACGTTCCATGGGTTTTCACCGCCCTCACGATTCTGGGCCAGATTGTGTGGATTTTAGTCTCCGGTGACACCCGTACTTTTCTCACGGGACTGACAGTGACAACTTTCTTCCTTGCCAGTCTGAGCCACGCCTATCTGCGTCGCGGGCTGGGTTGGACCCTCTCATTTTTTAGCATCTCACTCGCATTTGGTTGGCTCATTGAAGTTTTGGGGACAACTACTCAATTCCCATTCGGCGACTACACCTACTCTGACAAACTCGGCCTAGCATTGCTCGGCGTACCTATTTTGATTCCCATGGCGTGGTCAATGATGGCTTATCCGGTGATGCTCGCCACCCAAAGAATGGCGGCCACTCCTCTTGCTACCGCGTTTATCGGTGGTTGGCTCCTCGCGGCTTGGGATCTATTCCTTGATCCCATGATGGTGGGCGAGGGATATTGGACCTGGAATCAACTTGGCTGGGTTCTTCCGGGGATTCCTAACATTCCATTGCAGAATTTCCTCGGTTGGCTTTTGAGCGCAATTGCACTGGCATTTGCTTTAAATCTTCTGCCGCGCAAGGTCGCCAATGATGCGGTGCCTAACACGCTTTTAATCTGGATTTATTTCTCCAACATTCTCGCCGCTGCCATATTTTTGGGAACAGTGGGCGTGGCGCTTTGGGGCGGAATTGCAATGGGACTTTTCATGTTTCCCTGGCTGTGGCGAATCTGGAGCCAACCCCAGTGGTAGTTCTTCCACTCACCAGCGCACTCTGTGTCGCACTCACCGCGCACGCCGCATTCAATCTCACTAAGTTGCGTTCACCACGCTGGAGTGGCATAGCAATAGATGAAAAAGTTAGCGTTCTCATCCCAGCACGTAATGAAGAGACTCATATCGCTTTAACAATTGAGAGTATTCGCAATCAAATTGGTTTAACCGATGTCGAAACAATTATTCTCGATGACCAGTCAACCGATTCCACAGCCGCGATAGTTCAGCAATTAGCCGCTGAAAACTCCGACATCACGTTGGTCACCAATGATGTGAATCCACCTTCTGGCTGGTTGGGTAAACCGAATGCTTGCAATTTACTCTCGAAACAAGCAACGGGAAGTGTTCTCGTTTTTGTCGACGCCGATGTAATTCTTGAGCCAACAGCGATTGCTGCTTGTGTTGAGTTGCTGAGAGCCAAAGACTTCGGTCTTGTCGCACCGTATCCGCGACAGCTCGCAGAAACCCACCTCGAGCGTTTGATCCAACCACTCGTCACTTGGTCGTGGGCAAGCACAATGCCGCTTGGAATTGCTGAAAATTCATTGAGGCCATCCCTTTCAGCGGCGAATGGACAATTCTTAGTTTTTGACTCACTTGCCTACAGCACATCAGGTGGTCACACCAGTGTCAAAGGAGAAGTACTCGAAGACATTGCGTTAATGCGATCGGTAAAGTCAAGTGGATTTCATTGTGCAACCGTCAATGGCAGCGAATTGGCCCACTGTCGCATGTATGACAACACGGACGCTCTCGTCAACGGTTACACAAAATCACTGTGGAATGCATTTGGATCACCCGTCGGATCGGTTGCCGTTAACACGCTGCTGGCATTCACCTATCTCATCCCGCCAATTGCCATGGTGACCTCGAGAAAAAAATCGACCCGAGCCATTGGTGCGGTTGGCTACCTCGCTGGGGTGGCTGGTCGAGCGATGGTTGCAAAGCAAACCGGGTCGCGCGTTGTCCCTGATTCATTTGCACAGCCGGTATCCATAGCAGCCTTCATTGGACTCAATGCACTGAGTTGGTCTCGCCACCTGCGCGGAAAAAATTCTTGGAAAGGGAGAGCGGTTTAGATGAATGAACCTAAAACCTCTCACGTGGTAGTGATTGGTGGCGGTGTCGGTGGAATGGCTGTTGCTGCGCGCTTGAGTGTTAAAGGACACCGCGTCACACTCCTGGAGCACGCTGATCGAGTTGGCGGAAAGCTTTTTACTTACCGGCGTGAGGGCTTTGCATTTGATACGGGTCCTAGTTTGTTTACCCTCCCCGCTGTCTACCGCGACCTTTTTTTGAAAACCGGCAAGAGCCTTGAAGAAAGTATTGATCTGCAGGAACTTGATCCGGCATTTCGATATGTATTCCCCGATGGAAGTGAAGTAACCCTTCCCGGCGTTGATCCGGCAAAATGCGCTCAAGCTTTCGGTGAGGCATTTGATGCAGAAAGTGAATCCCAGTGGCGTGAATTCACCGCACGTGGCGCAGATATGTGGCGTTTAACTCGAGGGCCATTCCTCCAATCACCGCTCAAGGGTTGGAAGTCATTACTGCCTTTAGCAAATCCAAGTGATGTAAACACGATCGCACCATTTACGTCATTGCGCAAACTCGCTCGAAAATACTTCACCGATCCACGCATGATCACGATCGTGGATCGGTACGCCACCTACACCGGATCAGACCCGCGCCATGCGCCAGCTGTTTTAGCAACCATTCCCTACATTGAGCAAGTGTTTGGCGCATGGCATATTGGCGGTGGGGTGGGAACACTGGCAACAGCACTAGAGAAACGTTGCGTTGAACGTGAAGTTGCGATCCGCACAGGGGTTACGGTGACCAACATTGAGACGATCGATTCCGCAGTGTCCGGGGTTCGACTCGATACGGGTGAATTCATAGCCGCTGACCTCGTGGTCTCTAACTCTGATGCAACGCTCACCCAGGAGCTTCTCTCGCAGCAGGATCAAAAGCGAGTACCTAAAATTTCTGATTCCCCATCGCTCGCTGGTTTCGTTTTGCTGCTCGCACTTGATGGAAATACCGAGGGACTCGCACACCACAACGTTTGGTTTCCCGAAAATTATGACGCAGAATTTGACGCAATCTTTGGAAAAACTCCGGCTCCCCCACTCGATCCAGCAATTTATGCGTGTGTCCCCGATGACCCGCAAATGCGCCCATCGAAGGACACCGAATCGTGGTTCATCTTGGTTAATGCGCCACGCCATGATCCAAACGCCCGCAACGGTTTTGATTGGGATGCGCCCAAAGTCAAAGAGAAGTACGCACAAAATATTTTAGAGAAATTGGCCGAGCGTGGAACTGATATTCGCTCCCGAATCAAGTGGATGGAGATTCGAACACCCGCAGATCTGGAACGTGAAGTGATGGCGCCGGGTGGCAGCATCTACGGAACTTCGAGCAACGGCCCCCGCGCAGCATTTACCCGACCGGCTAATCAGTCGGTAATTTCCGGTCTCTACCTTGTTGGCGGCTCAAGCCACCCGGGTGGCGGACTCCCTTTGGTCGGAATGGGCGCCGAAATAACGAGCGAACTTATTGGTCGTGCGAAGAAGTCAAACCCTTAAATCCGTACCAGCGAGCTAGTCGTCCACCTGAGGAAAGCAACCGGATACGTTCCTCCGTTTGAGCTTGCACATCAAGGGTTGCCACGATCACCAATTGGTCTTCAGCGCGAATGCGAGTTTCCTCACGTGGAACTTCAGCGACGCCTTCACGAATAATGAGCGAGACCAGCGCG
>CANMNM010000157.1 GCA_947499275.1 Actinomycetota bacterium
GACACACGGTGCACCCATCGCCACCACGGCCGCAATCTGCTGGTGGCTTAATGGCAACGGGGCAATGGCCAACCTGTGCCTCGATCGAGCATTCACAGACGCTCCGGATTACTCATTGGCGGCCATGGTGCGTGTGGCGCTCGACCATGCGATGCCACCGGATTTTTGGCTGGAGAGCATCAATGAACTTACCCGCGAACAGTGTCTGGTCGGACTGGATGTAGCGCCGGGGAGCCAATGTGGATATAGTTCTACGTAGGTCACGAGTCCAGCGTTAAGCCCCGGCTAGCTAGACGGCAACCCTCCAACCGCGGTGGGGTGCTCCCGGTGGAGACCTGGCCACATTCATTGTGGCAAGCGCGGGTCTTGCAAAAGGCAGGGCCCCAGAGCGATTGAGGTTGCCATGCATTGTTGTTGTACCCGCACCTCCACCTGAGTTCGAGCACTCGTGCTCTGCACAGATTCAGGGGGAAATGGTGTTTATGTGCGCTAAAACTCTCATTAATTCATCACTCATCAAAAGGAGTAAGACATGACCGATCAATGGACATTTGAAACTAAGCAAATTCACGCCGGGCAAAATCCAGACGAGGCCACGGGTGCTCGTGCACTTCCGATCTACCAAACAACGTCGTATGTATTTAAAGACACCGAACATGCGGCAAACCTTTTTGCGTTAAAGGAATTGGGAAACATCTACACCCGAATCATGAACCCAACTCAGGCAGCCGTCGAGGATCGCATTGCGGCCCTTGAAGGTGGTTTGGCTGCGCTACTCGTCGCCAGCGGTCAAGCCGCCGAGACACTTGCCATCCTCAACATCGCTGAGTCTGGTGACCATATTGTCTCTAGCGCCAGCCTGTATGGCGGAACTTACAACTTGTTTCACTACACGTTGCCGAAACTTGGAATCGAAGTTTCATTCGTCGAAGATGCTGATGATTTAGAATCATGGAAGGCAGCGATTCGCCCTAATACCAAGGCTTTTTATGGTGAAACCCTGTCCAATCCCAGAAATGACGTTTTGGACATCTCAGGAGTTGCATCAGTGGCTCATGAGTTCGGCGTGCCGCTGATCGTCGATAACACCGTAGCCACGCCTTACCTCATCCGACCATTTGAATTTGGCGCCGACATTGTTGTTCATTCGGCGACGAAGTATTTGGGCGGACATGGAACTGCCGTTGCAGGTGCGATCGTTGACGCTGGCACATTCGACTATGCGCAGTACCCAGAGCGTTTCCCCAATTACAACCAACCTGATCCCAGCTATCACGGTCTCGTGTATGCGCGAGACCTTGGTGTCGGTGGGGCATTCGGAGTGAACTTGTCATTTATTTTGAAGGCTCGGGTCCAAATGCTGCGTGATATTGGTGCAGCAGTGTCTCCGTTTAATGCTTTCCTAATTGCCCAAGGAATCGAAACTCTCTCACTACGGGTCCAGCGTCATACAGAGAATGCACTGGCTGTCGCGCAATGGTTGGAGAAGCGGCCTGAGGTTGTTTCAGTCAACTATGCAGGTTTACCGTCAAGTCCTTGGTATGCAAATGGACAAAAGTACGCACCCAAGGGAACGGGTGGAGTGCTCAGTTTTGAGATCGTGGGGGGAATCGAGGCAGGAAAGAAGTTTGTTGAGGGCCTCGTCCTACACAGCCATGTCGCCAACATCGGTGACGTGCGAAGTCTAGTTATTCACCCTGCATCCACGACCCACTCGCAGTTGACCCCGCAGGAGCAACTGGGTAGCGGTGTTACACCAGGGCTCGTTCGCCTAGCAGTTGGTCTTGAAGGAATATCCGACATCCTGGCTGACCTTGAGGTCGGATTTGCGGCGGCCAAAAAGTAAATGCACACCGAATATGGAGCCTTGAGTTATCAAGGAACCCCTCCCGCCAGCGGCGCTTGGCGAGAGGGGTTCCCTCAGGGTGAACGGCTTTTCTATGACTTTGGTCCATTCACGACTGATACGGGATTTGTATTTGATCAGGTTCGAGTCGCCTATCAAACCTGGGGCGCACTCAATGACGACGCAAGCAACGCTATTTACATCGCACATGCTCTTACCGGTGATTCCCACGTAACCGGCGAGGCAGGTCCTGGCCACTCGACCGCTGGTTGGTGGAATGCCCTGGTGGGTCCCGGAGCCCCGATTGACACGGATAAGTATTTTGTGGTCTGCGCTAACGTCCTAGGGGGTTGTCAAGGTACGACCGGTCCTTCTAGTGCAGCACCGGATTCGAAGCCATGGGGATCCCGTTTCCCTGTGATCACCATTGCTGACATGGTGCGTGTTGAATATGAGCTCATGGAATTTCTGGGAATTTCGTCCTATTCATTGATCTTGGGGCCATCGCTGGGCGGGATGCGTGTTCTTGAGTGGATGCTTCGCTACCCGGATGCGGTACGAGGAGGCCTTGTTTTAGGCTCGACAGCCGCCGTGAGTGCGGAGGAAATCGGGATTCATGCGACCCAGATCATCGCAATTGAATTAGATCCACATTTTAATAGCGGGGATTATTACGATTCCGCCATAGGACCAGTTGCTGGTATGGGTTTGGCGCGTCGCATTGCCCACCTGAGTTATCGAAGTGAGAGTGAACTCGATCTGCGTTTTGGTCGAAATCTGCAAGGAGCAGATCTGCCCTCGGCGGGGGGACTGTTTACAGTGGAGTCCTATCTTGACCACCACGCTGACAAACTAGCGAGACGATTCGACGCCAACACATATATTGCACTAACAAGGGCGATGACACTATTTGATGCGGGGGAGGGTCGCGGTGGCGTTGCAAAAGCCCTCTCAACAATTACGGCGCCGCTCACGGTCGTAGGTATTGACTCAGATCGACTTTTCCCACTTCGGCTGCAGCAAGACATTGTCGATTATGCCCCAGGTGCCGATCAACTTCACCTTTTGATCTCACCCATTGGGCATGATGGATTCCTAGTCGAAGAGGACCAGGTAGCTCGATTTGTTAGACATGCGCTAGATCGCGTTGAGGAACAACCCCCCACGCTTTAGGAGTCGTTGTTTTCCACAGGAACAAATTCAGATCTTGATACAAACCGCTTCTCGATTGACAATCAATGTGTGAAACACAACCGTCGGTCAGTATTGATTCTCGTTATGAGCATTGGCTCGTTTTTATTTTCCAGTCTTGGTTCCTTCACGCCGGGGGTCTTGGCAAATCCAGACGTCTTCGCCAATCCGGAACACGTGCGTTACGAAGGGAGCGGGGGACTAATCCTCCCTGCCTCGGTAGATAGCAGCACGCGTAATGAGGTAATCCGCTGTCGAGGGTGCGCTTGGAAATTGACGGCCGCATGTGTACCGGGACCGGAAAATTATTGTGATGCGGCAATTCGAGGTTGCCCGGGGCTCATCGACCACATGCGGGTGTGGTTTAGGCCTCTAAGCGGTGAGTGGAACGAAGTTGATCGAATTTGTTTAACCAATTACGAGGTAACGACAGTTAATGACGTGGAGAATCGTGTTGCTGAGAACTTTGAGCGATACGTTCCCGAGCAGATCGCGCGCTGCTGGCCGGCAGAGGGTGCAATTACGAACCTGCCCTTAATTTGTCAGTCAGGTCAGCGCCCCGACGCGCTCAGCTGGAGAATCCCTGTGTCAGGGTTCATCGTCTCGATAACCACAGCGCCCTCCTGGACATGGGATTTTCACGGGGCAGCCTTGTCCACGCGCAAGGCCGGTGGACCCTTTCCGAATAGGGAAGTTTCACACATATTCTCGACTTCTGGGGTTAAGCCCATCAACGTTGTGACCAGATGGACGGGGTATTTCACCGTTGACTCCCTTGAGTCCGCGGCGATCGAGCGCGAGCTGATTCAGAGGAGTTCGATCAAAGTCATGGTTGGCCAAGCCAAAGCCCGTT
>CANMNM010000158.1 GCA_947499275.1 Actinomycetota bacterium
CACCAAAATCTGTTCACCGTCAACAACCGCACGGGCTAAGTTCACCGAATTCGCTGCGCTTCTTTTACTAACACCACCGGCCGCTTCAATGGCGTCAGCAATGCGAGAGCCAACGGGAAGCTCATAGAGCCCCGGGTTCTTAACGGAACCGGCCACATGGACAACAACTTTCATTGCTGAGCTTTCCGAATCCAAGACGAGTTCAGATTGAACTCCCGAAACAACTGGCTCGACCTCCGAGGGTCGACCAATAAACCACAAGCCAAGCACCACAATAAGTATCGCTCCAACAATGAAAAACAGCGGACGGATACTGCGCCTATCCCAATTACCTAGTCGAAAGCGTGGTTCGGCTTTCGACAGTGCCGACTTCCCAGTTGACTCAGCTACCTCTGGTAGAACTCGAGTGCCTCGACGCTTGGCAGGGGGAGCCACAAAACTTGTCGAAGGTGGCGTGATTTTCCAGTCTTGCAAAGCGTGCTTTAAGCGGTCAGAGGCTTTCGTGCTCGTGGTTTTTCGAGTTCCCAACATGTACTCAAAATAGATTGACCCAAGCCCAATGGAAACAACGATTTTTGTTCTGTGGATTACTTGGCAACCGAACTAGTTCCTATGGATCAAGGAAAATCGGTGATCTGCTCGGTCACGATGATCCCGACTAGGCCGGGGCCGGCATGTACTCCGATTACTGGACTCACTTCACTGATTAACAATTCGATACCGGGTAGTTCTTCTTCGACCCTCTGTGCGCACTGATCAACCAGGCTTCGATCACCGAAATACTGAAGTCCGATGAGTGCAGGTTCATATTCGCGCGCAGAACTCACTGCAAGGCGAACCAGTTCGGTCAGCGCTTTGGCCTGGGTGCGAACCTTTTCTTTTAAGACCACCTGACCGTCGACGATTGTCATGATCGGTTTCACCGACAACGCAGTTCCCAGCATCGCGCTGGTTGCGCTGATGCGTCCACCACGCTTTAAATACTCCAAACTATTGACATAGAAAAATACTTTCGAGGACCCAATCCCCTTTTCCAGAACTTCACGGACGCGAGCAACACTCGCACCACTTTGTGCTGCCCGTGCCGCGTTGATTACCGGAAACCCCAGGCCCAAGCCAATATTCAAAGAGTCGCATACGCTGACCGAAAGTCGGCTTGAACGTGCTGCAAGGAGCGCAGACTCAAAAGTTCCCGACAGCTTGGATGACAAAGTGGCTACCACTGCATGTTCACAGCCCTCAGTCGCTAATGATTCGAACTCTTTCGTGAATGCCTCCGGCGTTGAACGAGAAGTTGTCACTTTCACTCCATCACGCACAGCTTGGGCAATATCTATGGAATCACCCTCTGGTAAAACAACGCCATCCACGATCACGTCAACGGGGACCACGCGAATCCCCAGTTGGGCAGCCAGTTCCACGGGTATTCCTGAACTGTTGTCGGTAACCAACGCCACCTGTCCCATGACTGCGCTTCCGACTATTTGAGAACAATATTGACGAGTTTGGGGGCTCGGACAACCACCATACGAATCTCTTGGCCCGTTAGGGCATCAATAATTTCTGTTGACGCCATAGCGAGTGCTTCCAATTCAGCTTGAGAAATATCGGGACTCACCTGAAGCTTGTCTCTGATCTTTCCAGCGATTTGGACCACACAGGTAACGGAGTCTTCAACAAGCAAAGATGGATCAACAGTTGGCCAAGCAGCTCGGGCGACCGTGGGCTCATGTCCCAGCAACATCCACATCTCTTCCGCCGTGTAAGGGCAAACGACGGAGAGCATGATCGCAACAGTTTCAACCGCCTCGCGCACTGCAGGGTCCGCGGGTCCACAACCAGTGTCAATTGCTTTACGGGTTGCGTTAACCAGCTCCATTACTCGAGCGACCAAGACGTTGAAACGCAGCGACTCAACGTTAAGTTCACCATCACGAATTGCCTTATGGGTTGCTTTACGTAGTTGTTGATCACCCTGGGTTGGGTCAGCGCCGACCTCACTTGTTACATCACCGGCAAGGCGCCACGCACGCGCCAAGAACTTCTTGGAACCTGATGGTGAGACTTCAGCCCAGTCAATATCGTCTTCTGGCGGCCCAGCAAAAACCATAGAAAGTCGAATTGCATCAACTCCATTGATTTCGAGTTCCTCGGTTAGACGCACCAAGTTGCCACGCGACTTACTCATTGCGCTGCCATCCTTGAGCACCATCCCCTGGTTCAGCAGTCGAGTAAATGGTTCCACAAAATCAACAAGACCCATATCGTGGGCAACCTTGACCCAGAAGCGCGCGTACAACAAATGCAGGATGGCGTGGGTTACTCCACCGACGTATTGGTCAACCGGTAGCCACTCGGCCACCTTTTTAGGATCAAATGCAGCTTCTGAGTTCTGCGAGTCCGCGTATCGAAGGAAGTACCAAGACGAGTCAACGAATGTGTCCATTGTGTCCGTGTCTCGCAGTGCCGGTCCACCGCAATTAGAGCAAGCGACATTGACCCAGTCGTGGGCCGTTGCAAGTGGTGAAACACCCTTTGGACTGAGGTCAAGCCCTTCGGTGCTGGGGAGTTCAACGGGCAACTGGTCTTCGGGTACTGCTACCTCACCGCATTTTTCGCAGTGAATGATCGGAATCGGGGTGCCCCAATAGCGCTGGCGGGAAATAAGCCAATCTCGCAGTCGGTAATTGGTCGCAGCCGACCCTGTTCCCCGCTCTTCCAGCACTTCAATCATCCGCGGAATCGCTTCGGCTTTGGTAAGTCCGTCAAGAGGTCCTGAATTAACCAAAACTCCATTATCCGTTGTCGCGATTCCCGTTTCGCGTGGATCTTCGTCACTGTCAACAACAACGGTTACCGGCAATTTAAATGCACGGGCAAAGTCAAGGTCACGTTGGTCATGTGCTGGAACCGCCATGATGGCGCCGGTGCCGTAATCAGCGAGCACGTAATCCGCGGCGTAGACCGGGATTTTTTCACCATTGACAGGATTAATCGCATACCGCTCCAAGAAAACACCCGTTTTCTCGCGACCGGATTCCAGTCGATCCATTTCCGATGATGCTTTCACTTTGTCCAAATAAGCGTTGAACTCCGCTTCGGCCGGTGTTCCCGAAGCTAGTTCAGCAGCAAGATCTGAGTCAGCCGCTACCACGAAAAATGTTGCACCGAAAAGGGTGTCTGGGCGAGTGGTGTAAACGCTGACGGGTTCCTCGCGACCTTCAATCACAAACTGAACGTGCGCGCCTTGTGAACGGCCAATCCAGTTGCGCTGCATGAGCAACACTTTCTCCGGCCACTTACCTTCTAGTTGATCCATGTCTTCCAGTAGGCGATCCGCGTAGTCCGTGATGCGCAAATACCACTGGGCCAGTTTTTTCTTAGTGACCTGTGAATCACATCGCTCACATAGACCAGCAACAACCTGCTCATTAGCGAGCACCGTTTGGCATTGTGTGCACCAGTTGACCGCACTGTATTTGCGGTAGGCCAGGCCCCGTTTGAACATCTCTAAAAAGAACCACTGATTCCAGCGATAGTAGGTGGGGTCACATGTGTAAAGAACGCGATCCCAATCAAATGAACACGCGTAATTTCGCATCGACGCTTTTTGTTGTTCAATGTTCGCATACGTCCACGTGCCTGGATCAACATTGTTTTTGATCGCGGCATTTTCTGCAGGAAGCCCGAACGCATCCCAACCAATCGGGTGTAAAACATTGAAACCCTTGAGCACCCAGTAGCGGGCAATCACGTCGCCGATTGCATAAGCCTCCGCATGTCCCATATGCAGATCGCCGGAGGGGTAGGGGAACATGTCACACACGTATTTCTTAGGGCGGGTATCGGTTGGATCCCCTGATCGAAAAGGGGCAAGTTCATCCCA
>CANMNM010000159.1 GCA_947499275.1 Actinomycetota bacterium
GTCTTTTCCATCGGTATTAGTTAGCAAGTTAATACTTTGATTTACGTCTTGGCCACCGGTAGTGGTATCAGGGTTGGCAGTTGTTTTTTGTGTCAAAGATAATTGGTAATCCTCAACTTCACCAGAAGAAAGTTTTCCGTAAGGAAAAATAATCGGATCATAACTAAGACGAATTCGACTATAGGTAGATCCAGTCGATATGTTTGCTGGCACTGTCCAAGTTAATGAGGTAGAAGTTGCACTAGCTGAAATGTTTGCTTGGCATGCCTTTTCCCCAGAATCAAAAGTCCCGTTCGCATTGAAATCAATCCAGCCACAGGCGTTAACCGGCTTTGTCGCATTAGCAAACGAAATTGGAACTACATACTGAGATCCAACTGCTCCGATAGTCGGCCAAGAGGTAACGCTATTTTCACCTGCTGGAATCGCAGCACCTGGTTGAACTGCCTCGTAGTTAATTTTGCTGTAGAGATAGCCAAGATTGTCAGGTGTGACAGAACTACCAAGTCTTAACGTTCCAAACGCGTGACTTGCTGCGCTGCCTTGATCATACGAAGTAGGTGCGTAACCGAAGTCCTCAGTAATGCTTGTAACGATGTTCCAGTCGTCGGTGTTACCCCAATCCGACCCATTTGCTGCAAAAACCAGGGAAAACTTCGCTTCCGTAATCGTTCCATTGATGATGAACGAGCCGCAGCCAGCACCATTACCGGTTGTATTTGGACATTTGGTACTTGGCAGAAAACTGCCAGGTTTTAAGTAAGTGCCATTTTGCTCCAGCAAGATGTTGGTGGAAACAGTTCCAGGAAGCTGAGTCAAAGTTAAATTCGGCGAGACTAGTCGCATCTCGGTCCAAGATCTTGAGGTAGCAGCGGAACCCCAGCCAGCAAATGACATAACTGGATTAATCACTGGCTGATCAAACTTGATGGTGACAAAGGAGTTTGGTCGGACGCAGTATTCAGTGGTACTTGGAGTCTTTGGTCCACATTCTGTTTGAGCTGGTGGGTTTACGTGATGAAGAAAAGCCCCCGGATCAGTCGTGGAACCAATCGATGCAAACTGTGCATCTACTCCGCCACGATCGCTCAGCGATTCAGGAAGATTGTCGATGCAGATATTTGGTCCTGAAACTCCAATTGAGTACGTCACGCCATTTGGCAAAGTTCGTTTTTTCGACGAGTTTAGGTAGGCATCCGAGCCAGTCGTAGTGTCTGGGCAGGTTGGATTGGCAGTTGCCTTTTCGTCCCAACTCCATGGCGAATCAAGAAGTTTATCCGACACGGTAAAAGCTAGTGCATCGTTTCCTAAGCCGTCCTGAATAGCTGCATTCGAGGTCGCGGAGTTTGAACTTGGTGGCGAGTAAGAAACCGATACCTGCGAACCTGCTGGAATATTTTCTGCAAATGTTAAAACCACTTTATTCGGCGCTAAGAATGCAACTGTTTGAACTGCGGCAGGATCCATGCCAACATTCGCCGCGAACCTGATGGCTTCAGCAGTTGTGGATCCAAGCGATTCATCAAATGTGATGGTGACTGTGTTCCCTGAATAAACCAGTGTGGTTGGCTTTGGTCCAATTACATCTGGAACTTGATTTGAGTTGTTTGTTACCGTGCGTGCTGTTAACGAATCTGCATCGTTTCCAGCTGCATCTTGTATGGCGGCATTAAGCCGAAGTAAATCCTGTTTTGCTGGTGCTGCGTAGTTCACTAAAACTGCAGATCCACCTGGGATTGTTGATTCAAGTGTTAGAACCACTGAAGTGGGAGCTAGTGATGACACAACCCTGGAGGCGATAGCGTAACTAACTCCTGCGCCAGTAACGCTAAAGGCCTCGATACCTGGAATAGAAGTTCCCAAGGTTTCACTATAGGTCAGAGTCAGAGTTTTTCCATTTGTACCCAACGTTGCAGAATTCAATGTTGGAGCAGTTGTATCAACAACGGTTGAGCTATTAGTTGCTGTCTTGTTTGTAACAGATCTCAAAGTTGAGCCGCCTTGGTCTGGCTCCGTGTAATTGTAGGTAACGATGTCACGAGAATTAATAGTTGGTTGAATTGGCGAAAAGGTAATTGTGTTTCCACCTGACGAAATACTTCCACCCCAAGTCAGAGGAATTGCTTCGCCGTTTAAGAACCAAGTAAATTGACTCCACATTGGCTGGGTTGCGGACTTGTTATAAGTAATCGCTACGTTCTGTCCGGTAGAGCCGACAACCAAAGTTGAGATCACTGGCCGACCTAATGTCGAGCTGTTAGTTCCTGAAAAGTTAGTAAATGAAGCTGAATCGTTTCCGGCTGTATCTTGGATGGCGCTGTTTGTTAAAGCACCATTGGAGTTGGGAGCTGAATAAGAAACGGCTATCGCTGCGCCGCCATCGACAGCTGATGAAAATGCAAGGACTATGGTCCGAGCAGTTGGCCTTGTGATTGAAGTTGTTGATCGGGTCTGACCGTCAACCGTAACCGTGAATGCAGTGAGATCTGATAAGACGGAATGCAAATCCTCGTTGTAGGTAAGGGTTATAGATGCTCCGGTGCTGTTCACAACTCCACTGACAAGAGTTGGCCCAAGTGTGTCGATTGTGGAGTTGTTAGTTATGGCCTTCCCAGCAAAGGTAACAGTGCGATTTCCTACAAGATCTTGAATCGCTGACGCCTCATCGGATGAACCTACAGTTGGGGGTGTATACGCGAGAGTTATTGTTTGATTTCTCTCTACCGCTGTTGGCAGTGTAAGTGTTACATTCGATCCACTCAACGTAACCTCAGTTGGTGTAATCGTTGCTCCGCCAGCAGACACTTTGAAGTTGCCCGGGATTGCAGTGACAGACTTTAGGGTCTCATCGAATACGGCAGTAACGGTGAGCCCATTTATTGAGGTCGAGCCTGAGGCAAATACTGGGCTAGCCTGGTCCACTGTTGAAGAGTTAGTTATTTGGGCGCCACTAATAGAAAAACTTATTTCATCTGGACCAGTTGACATTTCAATTGCTGCATTGCCAGGTGCGGCATCGACACTCGGTGCGGTGTAGGCAAGGGTTACTGCATTTGATTTTCCAATTGGTGAGGACAGTGTCAGAACAACTGACTTGTTTGAAATCGCTACATTCTGCACTGGGATAGTTGTGCCCGCATTAGTTACTGCAAATGCACTTGCAGCTGGTGCGTTGGTGCCAAGGTTTGAAACGTAATTCAAAGTAACTGTTAGTCCATCAGCCGAGACTGTTGTGTCGGTAAGAATAGGTATCGTCGGTGGGTCGCTCCACACTCGCTTAATACCAAAAGCACCCGCAACCAGAATTGTGGTTGTGCTGGAGACAAGAACTTGTGTTACGTCAGACGGGATTGAAGTTCCAACGTTTGAGTTAAAAGATGAGTCAGCGGTGCCATCGCTGTTGAATCGGAAAAGCCTTTGGGTTGGGGAAGTAAATGTTCCACCAACAACGATACGACCTGAAGCGTCTACAACTATTGAGCGAGGTCCAAGACCTTGTGCTGACGGACCGAAATTTGCGGCGGCCTTAATGTTTTGAGCGAATTGATTTGTCGCTGCTGTGCCATCTTCATTGAAAACATGTAGCGTTCCTTCGGTACGTTCACCTGCAAGAATCATGTTGCTACCGCCAACATTTACTACTTCAACGGTGACGAAGTCTTTGTTGCTGAATAAAACCTGATCTAAAGTTCCATTCAAGTTATAGCGCGTAAGACTTCCACCATAGTTTCCATTCGAGGCCGCAACAAGAATTTTCTTAACGCCTGCGACTGTTTGAATTTTTATCTGTTTAGCTTCTCCAATAAATGGATTTGCTGACAGATTACTTGCGAATGTGGTGTCGCTCGTACCCGTTGCTGTATCCAATTTGGCTAACCCTGGTGCT
>CANMNM010000160.1 GCA_947499275.1 Actinomycetota bacterium
AGCCAAACCGCTTATGGGCTCTCCAAGATCACCGGTGTCCCTCAGCCCAAAATATATGAGGTCTTGAGAAAACTTGAAGCGCGCAAAGCGGCTGTTCTCGTTAATAGCGATCCGCAAAAATTTTCGGCTACGCCCCCTGCAGAACTCCTGTTGAGACTGCGCGCCGAATTTGAGGCGCGGATGGAATTCGCCGATACGGCGGTTGCCGCCGCACTTTTGGAAAATGGAACTCTGACCGAAACCCCCGAAGTCATGACCGGACTTTCGGGGAGGGTTTCTGTTTTGGAAACCGCCAAGAATCTCATTGCCGGCGCACAAGAAAAAGTGTACATTTCCGGATGGATTCCTGAATTGACCGAACTGGCACCTGAAATCAGGCAGGCCTCCAATAATGGAGTGTTTTTCGTGACTCTTGGTTTCGGCAAGGGACAAGCCTTTGAGCCTAATGGGCATTTTTATCGTCATGCGTCTACCCTGAATACTGTTTATCACCATCACCAAAACAGGCATTTTGCCCTTGTCGTTGATGGTCGCAGCATCCTTTGGGCCACGAGTATCGGAGAAGTCGGATGGACTGGATTGTTGTCCCACGATCAACGCCTGGTGGGATTGGTTCGCACTTACATTCGGCATGACATTTACGTTCAAAAGATTTATTCCCGATTTGGATCCGAACTCATGGATACTTTTGGCGCGGGACTTGAATTGCTCACCAATGTTGCAGAAGACCTTGATGCCTTGAGTTTGCCTAACGCTGGAAGCCGCGTTAAGCCCGCGCAAGCTCAGGACGCCGTCTAACATCTCAACCCACCGTCCGATTTTCGGCACCAGAGCAACCAAACTCTGAAAGAATCTCGTTTGAATGTTCTCCGAGCGCTGGCGGGGGCATTCGCGATACAGATTTCTCTGCATCCAACCAAATTGGTGATCCTTGAACTTTGATCGTGCCCGCCTGGGAGTGCTCAAGTTCGAGCACCATTTCATTGTGCGCGATCTGGGGGTCGTCGCAGACCATGCTGTAGTCCATTACTTGACCGACCGGTATCCCTGCAATATCCAGGCGATCCATCCATTCCTTGACAGTTTTGGGCGCTAATGCCGCATTGACCCGCGATCGCAAAAGTTCAGCATGTTGAACGCGCGACTCATTCGTTGCAAGTCGTGGATCTGACATTAAATCTTGAATTCCCAGTTCCTCACACAAGATTTTCCAGTGCCGTTCATTCACAACAGCAAGAACTAAATCGCCATCTTTTGCTCGGTACACATCGGTAGGAGCAGTAAAGGGAGATCCAAATCCAAGACGTTGAGGTTGCTCCCCTGTTGCAAGGAATGAACTAAACCAGCAGGCTTGCAAGGCGACAAAAGCATCGCGCAATGCAACGTGTACTTCGGCTCCCTCACCCGTTCTCTCTCGTTGGAGCAACGCCGAAGAAATTGCAAATGCCGCCGTCGTCGCTGCATAAACATCAGCGGCATTGGTACCTACCTTCACGCCGGGGCCGTCAGGCGCTCCCGTTACCGAGAACATTCCCGACTCAGCTTGGAAAAGAAGATCAATACCTGGTCGATTCGCCATTGGGCCGGTTGGACCAAAACCAGAAATTGCGCAGTACACAAGCCCCGGATTCTGAGTGCGCAGATCTTCGTACCCCAACCCCAGTCTCTCTGCAACGCCTGTTCGATAGTTGTGAAGAACAACGTCAACCTGAGATGCAATTTCGCGAGCGTTTGCAAGGTCTTGGGGGTCTTTCAAATTGAGTGTCAATCCCCGCTTCCCACGATTAACAGACATGAAGAAGGCGCTCTCACCAGACACAAACGGAGCGAATTGCCGAGCCATGTCGCCTTCAGGAGGTTCAAGTTTGATGATTTCCGCGCCCATGTCGGCAAGGAGCATTCCGCAAAATGGAGCGGCGACCAGGGCTCCCAATTCTAAAACCCTTATTCCTTCTAAAGGGCGTCGCTGCGTTGTCATGCTCGTTCCAGAAGTAAGGATGTACCCTGGCCAACACCGACACACATGGTGACGAGTGCGTACTTTCCACCTTGTTCTTGCAATTGCCTGGCCGCCGTGAGCGCTAAACGAGTGCCGGATGCACCAAGTGGGTGCCCCAATGCAATGGCGCCGCCCCACCTATTTACTCGATCTGAATCAATGCCTAGGCGATCCAAACAGGCCAACACTTGTGGTGCAAAAGCCTCATTTATTTCAATGACATCAAGTTGATCTACCGTGAGGCCAAGCCGCGCGAGTAACTTTTGCGTCGCCGGCACCGGACCCAATCCCATAAGCGATGGAGCAACACCTGCGGATGCGCTACCTACTACTTTGGCAAGTGGCTTCAGCCCATATTTCTCGACCGCTTCGCGCGAGGCCAACACCACGGCAGCCGCACCGTCGGCCAAAGGTGATGCTGACCCAGCCGTCACGACTCCATCAGATCTAAAAACGGGTGCAAGCCCCGATAGCTGTTCCAAAGTTGCATCTGATCGAGGTGCTTCGTCCTGACTAATTTTCCAAAGTTGCGAATCCATCTGCATAACTTCACCCTGGAGGTTTCCGTTAGCCATGGCTGCTGACGCAAGATTTTGGGAGCGCAATGCAAACTCGTCTGAACGCTTGCGGCTAATGCCATCGAGTTTGGCAACCCGTTCTGCTGTTTCGCCAAGTGAGACGGTCGCGTTTCCTTCGTCGACTTCTCCCATTCGAGGGTTAACAAATCTCCAACCTAATGCGCTGTCGGCTACCTCGGTCGGCCCGGAAAAAGCTTTTGTCGGCCGAGCGCTCACCCACGGTGCGCGCGACATCGACTCCACTCCACCGGCAACTACTACTTCGGCTTCACCTCCAGCGATCTGCAAGTGCGCATTAGCTATTGCTGTCAATCCGGATGCGCACAGTCGGTTGACCGTGTATCCCGGGATGGACTCAGATAGCCCAGCCAACAAGATGGCCATCCGGGCAACATTCCGGTTGTCCTCACCAGCCTGATTGGCGCACCCCAAAATCACCTCGTCAATGGCAGAGGGCGAAATCCCCACTGAAACCAATGACTCTGCTACAACAGCTGATGCGAGGTCGTCAGGACGAACCGCTGAAAGTCCACCCCTGTGCTTTCCAAAGGGTGTGCGGATGCCCCCGACAAGGTACACATCTTTGCTAATGAGATTTCCTAAAGGTTTGTCGAAATGGAGAACGTCTCATCAACTCTAGACGCCAGTACGAATCTGCTTTGGCAGATCCGGCATGCGGAATTCAGGGATTACTTCACGACTAAATAGCGTCATCGAGGAAAGTAATTGATGAAGGGGCATACCTGGAAAATGCATCCGGCAGATGAAGTGATCTAGATTGTTCACTGAATCCAGCGCAGTTATTTGTTCAATAACTTGCTCAGGGTTACCAACAATCAGCGATGTCTTACTCAACGCCTTGACATCACTCGCATCACCTTGCCACAGGCCCCAATCCGAGTATCGCTTGAATTGATAAGAAACCATTTCGGCAATCTCGGATAGTGGATCCTCACCTGTGGAGACGTATACATCGCGAATTAGCATCTTGGGACGCCGAGCGGCGAAGGGCGCCGTAGCGTTGTATTCCGTCCACAATGTATTCAAAGAAGCGTTATCAGAGATTGCTCCAAGCATCATGGGAAGGCCCATCTCTGCAGCAAGTGAGCGACCGTAAGCCCAAAACCCACCGATGATGAGCGGCAATTCGAACTGAGCAGACTGTGGCTGCAACATCACAGTTCCCGATGGGATCGGGGTGTGCTCTGGCAGGCCTGCTGGGATAGTCCAGTGCTTACCGTCGTGGCGAAATGCTTGCGGAGTCCAGGCTTTGAGCAGAACTTCGATCGTCTCTCGATACCGCTCTTG
>CANMNM010000161.1 GCA_947499275.1 Actinomycetota bacterium
AGGAAGTGGTGAAAGTATGGTGAACTTAAAGTAGAAGTTATACGCAACGCCACAGGCAATACCAAGCATATAAACCAAGCCACCTTTTATTCCAAGTGGACCCAGCAGATTTGCTACGAAAGAAAAGGGCACCATAAAGCGCAGCCACTTTTGCAAATATTCTCTAGTGATTAAACCGGAAATTAAGGGCTTCTTGCTGCGTTGATGTTTTAAGTCATCATTAAAATCGTAAAGATCATTACTCCAACCGACTACGAGTTGGCCGGTAAAAACTCCAAATGCAATTATGTAAGCTGGGCCTTCCCACCAATAATGCACGGCAAATCCAAATGAAATTGCAGTAACTATCAGGGTGGGACCAAAGTGAGCCGCTTTGAGTAGTCCCCTTAACCTCTTCATGAGTAAACTGTAATAGCATTTGGTTATGGCTACCAAGGACCCAAGTCGCGAAGCACATTTCCCGGCGATCGAAAAGAAATATGGCGAGAAAATGTCATATTGGTTCAAGGTTATGGCAGCCCTTGAAGGCAAGAAATACCCTGAACAGATTGCCCATTTGCGTGAGAATTATGGCTTCTCGCAAGCCCATGCCAATGCTTTGGTGATGTATTCACGAGGTTCGGTCTCGGCCCATAGGCACGAAACCCCCGCGCAATATTTTAAGAGTATTGATCCAACACAGGCCAAGACTGTACGAGCGATCATGAAAGCGATTACTGATAAATATCCAGAACTAGAACTTGTGATTGCCTGGAATCAACCAATGCTGCGAAAAGGCACGATGTATGTGTTCGGTGCCTCGGTTTCTAAGAATCATATCTCGATCGCGCCTTGGAGCACTGAAGTACTAGATAAGTTCCGTCCAAAATTGACTGAATATAGAGTTACTAAGAAAACTATTGCGGTGCCTAATAATTGGGACGTTGATGTCAAATTACTACAGGCCATGGTTAAAGCTCGCTTGGCTGAGGGCTAAATGTTAAGTAAGTATCGTCAGGCGTTTGCAGGTAATACTGCTTGGCGATTTTCAACGGCAGGATTCATCGCACGGCTTCCCATTTCAATGGTCGGTATCGGAATCCTGATGTATGTCGAAGCTGAACGCGGAAGCTATGCGATAGCCGGTGCGGTTTCTGGATCAGTCGCAATCGCGGCTGCAATTGGTGGACCACTTAGTTCTAGATTGATCGATAAGCTCGGACAGCATCGAGTTTTACCAATTCAAATTTTGATTATTGTGATTTGCTCAGTGGCTTTAGTTTTGTTGATTCCATCAAACGTGCCATCACCATACCTATTCATCTTTGCGATCGGTAGCGGTATTGCATATCCGTCAATTGGTGCACTTGTTCGATCTCGCTGGACAGCATTACTTGTCTCGGGCCCGATATTGCTAACTGCATTTTCAATCGAAAGCATAATCGATGAGTTGATCTTTATTGTTGGGCCAACAATTTCCGCTACCGCTTCGGTCAAGATACATCCAGCAGCTCCACAAGTAATTGCCATTTTCTTATTGGTAGTTGGCGGACTTTGGCTAGCTTCGATGCGCAGTAGTGAGCCACCAGTTAATGCAAAGCAAGGCAAGCCAGGCAAACCTGTGGTCTTTCAAAATGGTCTTATCTACCTTTGGGTAGTTCATGTTGCCAGCGGAATGTTCTTTGGTGCTGTAGAAACAGCCATTATTGCTTTTACAAAGCTGGCCGGACAACCAATCTATGGTGGAATCGTGATCGCACTTTGGTCATTTGGTTCACTTGTTGGCGGCGTTGTTTATGGCGGATTGAATTTAAAATCACCTCTTCAAAAGCAGTTAATTGTGGTTAGTTTTCTCCTAATTCCCGCAACAGCTGGAATGGTTTTTGTAGACAGTATCTTCATGCTTGCCTTGCTCACAATAGCTGCCGGGATTGGTGTTTCACCCCTATTAATTGCAAGCGCGGCCATAACTCAGCGCCGTTCCCCCGTTGGTCGTACTACTGAAGCGATTGCATCCATGTATGCGGGTATTGGCCTGGGCTTTGCATTTGCACTCGCTATGGCAGGCTGGCTAATCGACACTCGTGGAACTAATTACGCATTTGCACTCGGTGCGATTGCTGCCCTTCTTACTTTCGCCATTACTATTATTGGTCGTAACAAGTTTAGTTCTGAGATTTAAGGCTTTTGAATATACGACATCTAAAAGTACTTTAACTGGATGCTTGCAGAATTTTTCCGTCTAGATTTTGAACAGAAACCAATTGTAGATTTAGGTTATACAAGTCACTGCGATAATGGCAAATAGCCTTCATAACTATATTTCCATTTTGATCAGCATCAATCACCCGCATTCTCAAAGTTGGAACACCTGCATCTATCTGCAATAACTTCATTTCAGCTTCGCTCGGAATGTGAGCTGAGATACGATTCTCTGCAGTCTGAATTACTATGCCATGCTTGTCTTTTAGGAAACTATATAGAGATCCAGTTAATGCACTTTTAGTGAGATCCGGAACAAGATCCTTGGACAGATATAACTCTTCAATTGAAATGGGAGTTTCATTACCAAAGCGCACGCGTGTGGCTTTGAAAACAATTGATGAAGTCCTAATTCTCAATGTTTCAGCCAAGGTTTTATCTGCCTTAATTTCTTTCAATGAAATTACTCGGCTGGTCACAGAAAAGCCACGATCGGTCATTGTGTTAGAAAAGGACTTTAGCCCTAAGCCACTAGAAGTAATTGGTTTTACAACAAAAGTGCCAGATCTTGCACTTCTAAAAATCAAACCTTCTTCGATCAAAATATCCATTGCTGCTCTTAAAGTCATGCGGCTTACTCCGAAACGTTCGGATAGCACACGCTCGCCAGGCAATCTTGTTCCAAGGCGCTGTTCCCCTAGCAAAAGGAGAATCTGTTCTCTGGCTCTCATGATTGCAGCTTGCATTTTTTTATTATAAAGCCTTCCTCGTTAGATTGGAATAGATTGATTTTCCCAAACCTTTTAAGTTTCAGCCATTAAAAAGTGCTTTTGCAAGCTTATTTGATTAAGTTTCGTTATCTTGCGAAATTAGATTACGAAAGGTTATGAAGAAGATCTATAGCTACCTTCATTACTTTTTCTGTTGAGCCTTCGCCGTAAATTGATCTTCCGACTTCATATCCATGTTCCTTAAAATCTTTTTGGAGTGGGAAATAGTCAAAATATCCATTGGCGTACCCAATTATGATCGTATTTTTAAATGGTGATTCACTGCGAATTTTTTCGCCAACCTCAACTAGGTACTCACCTGGGAGTCCAAGAAATACTAAATCTTTAGAGAGACGAATGGCCTGAATTTCCAGATTATCTGAACCTGCTTGATATCTAGGATTTGGGTGAGTCCAGCCATACCTTTTAGCTTTTAGAAATGCTAGGCGCGGTTGGTGAATTTTCTTGTTTTTCAAACTTGAATCTAATCTAAGTTTGTTCTCAAGATCAGCTATCTCGTCCTTATCCTCTTCGACATCCTCTGGTCTTTGTCGAACCAGAGTAATGAATTCACTTTTTACTTTGATTTCTTCCACTTCAATAACTGATCCAGCTATCTCCTTTTGTGGAGTATCAATACCCCAGCTCAAGTTAACTCCGTACCGATCAGTGCCTAGTGCCTTTGATTTATATGCAGCAGCAAGGGCAGCTGAGCCAACAATATTTCCGTTTAGTTCAACGTTTTCCCAAGTATGCGCATTCCAAGTTGGATTTATATCTCCACACATGCCTTGTATGAAAACACCAATACCGCCGAAGTTTTTTTCAATTAGAGATATGGCTACACCTGGGAAATCAGCGGAGAAGTTCAGGTTGTCATATTCCATAATTGTTGGGTGGCA
>CANMNM010000162.1 GCA_947499275.1 Actinomycetota bacterium
GTGGGTCAGAAAACTGTTGGCGAAGGCAGTTTCGCAGGTGGTGCTCGCGCGACCAAGTTGATCTTGGATCAAAATGGTATTTCAACTAAGAATCTAAATTTGTTTGATGGCAGTGGGCTTTCGGAGCAGAACAAGGTGGCGAGCACGACGGTTGCACAGGTACTGACTGAAATGGTCCGTGGTGAAAAATCTCAATGGGCTGCAATTGCTACTGGCCTTCCCGTTGCGGGTCGCACGGGGACACTGGAAACACGCTTTGACACGAAGAGAACGCAGGCAGGTGCTGGCGTTGTTCGAGCTAAAACAGGATCACTCACCGGAGTCTCTTCACTGGCTGGAACCGTTTTGGATAAAAGCGGACGGCTTCTTGTCTTTGTCATGATGGGTAACCAGGTTGGATCACTTACCAGCGCTCGAGATTCAATGGATCTGATTGCTGCCAAACTCGCAAAATGCGGATGCTTGTGACCGCGATCCCATACCCATATCCGGACCTAATCCGAAGGGCCTCGCGGCGCACCATGCCCACAGGTCCCAAGGTCAGCCCTGATCACGCGGCCCAGGTCGTTGCTTCACTGCGCGAACTTGCCCAAGTTGCAACGCGTGAAATCACTGCCGTGTCACTGTTGCAAGCTCCCGTGACCCACGAAACCGTTGTGGTGGACCGGGTGGGTTGGGTTGAATCAAATATGAACGCTCTGGGTGTGATTGCTGGCATTGCTGTAGAGGTTGGTGAGGACGGCAACCCTTTGGCTGACCGAGCCGGGGCTATACAGACGGGGCTAGCTTTGGGTTGGGCATCAGGGAAAGTGCTGGGTCAATACGAAGCGCTGGTCAATCCCGGTCGCTTACTCCTGGTTGCCCCAAATATCACCCAGGTCGCGCAATCACTTGAGGTTGACGAACGTGACTTTCAACTCTGGGTGTGCCTACATGAAGAAACCCACCGACTTCAATTTGGAGCGGTTCCTTGGATGCAGGGCTATTTCATTGATTTGATCAAGGAAATGATTGGCGCGGAGAAACTACCGGGGCGGGCGTACCCGTGGCGTCTCATTCAAGTTGTCAATGCTGTTATTCGCAACGACGATTCGAGTGTGATTGAGCTAGTTCAAAGTGATGATCAGGTGGGGATCTATCGAAGAATTGTCGCCCTCTTAACCCTGCTGGAAGGCCACGCTGATTTTGTTATGGATCAGGGTGGACCCGATCTTGTCCCCACAGTCTCCGAGATTCGACGTAAATTTGAACTCCGACGCGATTCAAATAAGAAACTGTTAACCAGGCTTCTCGGGATGAACGAAAAACTCATGCAGTACCGAAAAGGTGAAGTTTTTGTCCGCAATTGCGTTACCGAGATGGGAATCGCAGACTTCAATGTCGTGTGGGAGTCACCAGAAAATTTGCCTACCATGGCTGAAATAGAAAACCCGGTAACTTGGCGAAAACGAATGCTCAGCCGTCATGAATAAGCCAGCATCACAAACCGTGGTTGCCCTGCGTAACAGTGTCAAGGCGTGTTTGGAGCCTGACACGGAGTCGGTGGTGGTTGGTCTTTCCGGTGGCGCGGACTCACTCGTTCTTACAGCCGTTGCGGTGTGGGTTGGGGAACGGTCCGGTTTCACCGTGCAGGCTGTTGTTGTTGACCATGGCCTGCAGATCGGCTCTGCCGAAATTGCAAGTAGTGCAGCATTAGCCGCCACGAAGCTGGGCGCGTCCTCGATTGAAATTCGCAATGTTGATGTTGGAACCGATGGCGGCATGGAGATGGCGGCCCGAACGGCAAGGCGTGCCGCACTTTTAGAAGTGGCGAACGGGCGCCCGATCCTGCTGGGTCACACCGCCAACGACCAAGCTGAAACTGTGTTACTGCGACTACTTCGTGGCTCGGGAGCACACAGTTTGTCAGCAATGTCCGCGTGTACGAATACTTGGCACCGGCCGTTTCTGTCGCATTCACGTAGCGAAATTGAGGCTGCGGTGGTGGAACTGCTAACTCCGCTAGGGATCACGCCATGGCAAGATCCGCACAATTTTGATGAAGTTTTTTCGCGGGTTAAAATGCGCAAACATCTTGACACATTAAGTGAGGATTTCGGTCCATCGATTATTTCTGGGCTTGTACGCACCGCGGATATGTTGCGAGCTGATAATCGGGCACTTGATCATATAGCTGATGAATCCTTTCGTTCCGCGCAAAAATTAGAGACCCAGGTCAGCATCAGTGTTCAAGAATTAGAAAATGTTCCTAGTGCGATCCGCACCCGACTCATCAAGTTGTGCTTTGATCACTTAACGGCGGGAACACGGGAAAACTCTCCACTCACCTACCAACATGTCATGAGCGTTGAAGCACTCATTTCCGGGTGGTCGGGACAAGGTGAGATTGCGTTGCCGTTAGGTGTGACCGCGAATAGAGAGTATGGAAGGCTAGTGTTCAGCCAGGGAAACTAAAGGAGCAATGCGTGGACGCACGGCATATAGAAGGTCAGTTAGAACATGTACTCCTCACCGAAGAGCAAATACATGACCGGATTGCCGAGTTGGCCATTCAGATTGCCGCCGACTATCCCGCCGATGAAGACCTGCTGCTGGTCGGTGTTCTCAAAGGCGCCGTGATGGTGATGGCTGATTTAGCGCGCGCGCTCCCTCGCCAGGCCCACATGGACTGGATGGCGGTTTCCTCCTACGGCTCGGGAACGACCTCCAGCGGTGTTGTTCGAATCCTGAAAGACCTTGATGCTGATATTGCTGGCTGCAATGTTTTAGTGATCGAGGACATCCTTGACTCAGGGCTAACCCTTACCTGGTTGCTCAAAAACTTGGGTTCGCGAAAGCCGAAGTCCCTTGAGGTTTTCACGCTCCTTCGCAAGCCAGAGGGCATGAAAATGAAAGTTGACGCAAAATATGTCGGCTTTGACATCCCAAATGAATTCGTGGTTGGCTACGGATTGGACTACGACCAGAACTATCGCAATCTGCGATCAATCGGCACGCTGGCCCCGCACGTCTACGAATCCTGATACCTGAAATCCGCCCTCGTGGAACCGGCAGGGAATCAGTTTGGAATAAGTCTGGAATCATGCTGGAATGGGTCTTTTCGCCTAACGCATAACCCTTGGTGCAGCGTGCTGGCAAGCCTTCGGGCGTAGTACCGTGGCGAAGTGAATTTTAAGCGGATTTTGCGGGGGCCAGTATTCTGGATCGCCATTGCGATCATTTTTGTTCTCGTGGGGTCAAGCCTTATTTCAGGCGTTGGTGCACCCGAGGAAGTGGACACCAGTGTGGCGATCTCTGAAATTTCGGAAGGCAATGTAGATACAGCCACGATTACCGATCGTGATCAAGTCCTGGAACTTGTTCTCAAAAATGGCGAAACCATTCGCAGCACCTATGTCACGGGTCAAGGGATCGTTCTCCAGGAATTGCTCCAGACCAAAGCTGACTCTGGAGCCCTCGCCGGTGGTTATAACGTCGTTGTTCCATCAGAAAACATTTTGTTTACTCTGTTGATTTCGCTTATCCCATTCATTCTTCTCGTACTCATCATGGTCTTCATTTTTTCTCAAATGCAGGGTGGCGGCTCCAAATTGATGCAATTTGGTAAGTCAAAAGCCAAGCTGGTGTCCAAAGACATGCCGCAAACCACCTTTGCTGATGTTGCGGGCGCCGCGGAAGCGGTTGAAGAACTTGAAGAGATCAAGGATTTCCTTCAAGATCCCGAAAAGTTCAAAGCGGTGGGTGCCAAGATTCCCAAGGGTGTTTTGCTCTACGGACCACCGGGAACAGGTAAAACACTTTTGGCTCGTGCAGTTGCGGGAGA
>CANMNM010000163.1 GCA_947499275.1 Actinomycetota bacterium
GCCGCTAGTGGATCGAGCACCTGGGTGCGATTAACGTTTTCAGTGGTGGCCCGAGCAGCGTTTTGAGACGGTAGATCCGCACTCGTTGCGGACTCACCCTCGACAAGGATCGCGGGAATTTCAGTTGATGTATCTGTTGACGTAGTTGGGTTCGCGACCGTGGTTGCAGCCGAAGCCCGTGCTGCAGCGGTCATTCCTTCTTGAAATTCAGGCGAAGCCGCGAGTTGTGAGTCGATAGCAGCTGAATCGATGACCCCAGGCTCGACTACTTCGGAAGTTACCGATTTCGTGATAGCAGATTCCATGACAGCGGGTTCCACATCATTGGAAACAGTTGCAACCGGACTTAAATCGACTGGCTCTGCAACAACAGGCTCTGCAACAACAGGAACACTGACAACGAGTCCAATTACGTTAGACGCACTTTCCTCGTTGTCCGCATTGTCCTCGATGCCCGCGTTCTCCTCGATGCCATCGCTCGACACGATGGGCTCGCTCGGCTCAACGTCATCGGTGGCATCGGTTGACTCGATCGGATCGATATTTTCTGAATCGGTTTGCTCGGCTACCCGGTTGTGGGTTGCGCTCTGATCAACCTCAGACTTCGGCGCGCGGATTTGAGGACTGTTGTCAGTTTCGCGCTCACGCATCTGTTGAGTTGTCTTATTCAGCTCAGTTGCAAACTGGCCCGACGAATCAGTTGATCGAGCAGGGCCAGCGAATACTGCGGGGTCTGCTGCTGGACTAGCCTGAATTGTGGCGACCGTGGTCATGAGTCTTTCCCCTTATTGGTTGGTCCTTTTTTGTTGTAAAAAATTATGTTTCTCGCCTGCTCGTCTGAGTTCAGACGTTCTTTCCGGTCAATTTCAAGGTCGACAGCATCGTTCTCGCGATTCAGCAGTCGCTGACTGATCTCTCGATCTTGGTCAGCAGCCAGCCATGCCCGACGTGCGTTCTCAGCGCGTAGTTGCGCCAGCATTAATGAGTCGTTTATTTGCCTGATGTAGGCAGCCGAACTTGATCGTTGCGCCGCAATGAACTGCATACTCTCAACCCGGCGTCGACCGTCAAGGAGAAGTTCAGCCAGATTTGACGATGCTTCCTCGAGTTGAAAAGTTAGACCGGCAACTGCCACACGTTCGGTTCCCAAAGTTGCAAGTGCCTGGCTTTCCTTTGCCTTGCGCACCTTTAACAGGACATCAAGATTGCGGTTCTTCACTGGGCACCTACCAATCCGAGGAGCTGCTGTTGTGATGACTCAAGACTGGGGACTTCGTGGGTCGGCTGGCGCAGGAAAGCATTGATGCGTGGCATCAGTGCGATAGCCCGGTCCACGTCGGCGTTGGTCCCAGTCACGTAGGCACCAACTTCCACCAAGACACGAGCTTCGCGGTAGGCCGCTAATAGTTTTTTTAACTCGGAACCGCTTGTCTGAACTTCTTTTGTGGTGACATGTGGTGCAACTCGGGAGACGGACCCGAGTACGTCAATGGCCGGGTAGTGATTTGCGGTGGCCAGCTCCCTATCGAGAACAATGTGTCCATCAAGGATCGACCGGGCACTGTCAGCAACGGGATCTTGTAGGTCGTCACCTTCGATGAGAACTGTATAAATCCCAGTAATGGTGCCAGCACTGGAAGTACCGGCCCGCTCTAGTAGGCGGGGCAACATTGCAAATGCAGATGGGGGATACGCGCGAGCTGCAGGAGGCTCACCAGCTGACAGCCCCACCTCGCGCTGCGCGGTCATGGTCCGGGTGATGCTGTCAATAAACAACAATACGTCTAATCCTTGGTCACGAAAATGCTCAGCCACACGAGTGGCCGTAGAAGCCGCCTGCAAACGCACCATGGGCGGCATGTCTGAAGTCGCAACAACGACGACTGATTTAGCGAGGCCTTCTGGACCAAGATCGTTCTCGATGAATTCCAAGACTTCGCGGCCGCGTTCGCCAACCAGTCCGACGACAACGACGTCCGCTGAAGTGTTTCTCGCCATCATGGACATCAAGGTTGATTTTCCGACACCCGAGCCCGCAAAAATTCCGATTCGTTGGCCACGCCCAATGGGGATCAAGGTGTCAATTGCTCGAACTCCCACATGCAATTGCTCCGTGATGCGTTGACGCGAAAGCGGGGAAGGTGCCTGATTGGTCGTGGTCAACAAAGGCATGGTGGGGAGTGGGCCCTTGTCGTCTATCGGATTTCCGAGAGCATCAATTACGCGCCCCAGCAATTGATCGCCGATAGGCACACGCACCGGTGCATTTGTGGCTTTAGCGGTAACCCCTGGTGCAACGCCGGACATTTCTCCAAGGGGCATACACGCCAAGCGATCCCCCGAAATTCCCACTACTTGCGCCTTAAGACTTTGCCCTTGAACATCAAGGTCGAGTACGTCACCGATCGCCGAACGCACACCTTCGAGCCAAATTGTCAATCCGTTGACGCCGACGACTTCGCCACTTACGGGAAGGCGAATGGCGTCGCGACCATGTTCCAAAGTCTGTTGGAGGTTCACGAGGAAAGCGCCTCCTTGAGTTGTGCGATGCGCTGGCCGATTTGAGAATCGACCCGAGTGCATCCACTTGTCACAACTGCTCCGTGAAGTTCAATTGAGTCGTCAGCCATTAGGCGAACCGGACGCTGGAGCGCCTCTTCAAAATCGATATCCAAGTCTTGAACTATTTCGAGGTCGTCGGGGTGCAGTAAAACGCGCACTTCAGAGTGGCCTGGGATTTCGGCGGCGGCAGAGCTGATCGCATTGACGACATGCGCCTTGTCCGCGGAAAGTTCCGATCCAAGAAGTCCTTCAACAAGTTCAACAACGACATCGCCAAGCTTCATGCCGACCTCTGCGTACACCGGAACGGTGGCCGACTCCAATGAGGACAACGCACTTGCCATGGTGTTCACGGCGATTTCAAGTTTGGCTCTCAATTCAGAGTGTTCCAACATGATGGCCGTGTGCTCGGTCTGCAGTTCTGCGCGGACTTCAGCAACCATCTGCTCGCGACCCTCGCTCAAACCTGCGGCGAACCCGGCATCATGCCCGCTCTTAAGGCCGGATTCATAACCGGATTCATAACCGGCATCAGATCCAGCTTGAAAACCTGCATCAAAACCTCGGTTCATCAAGCTGGACTCAGATTCGACGTGATGATGAACTGCCGGGGATTCGAGTTCCGGTGAATGATCAACTTCAGGCAAACTCAAAACACTGTCAAACCGAGTTGCGGTCACGTTGCTTGCTTCAGCCGGTGTCAGGCGGGATGCGCTAAGAAACAAAGTCATCTTCGCCACCACCGATGCTGATTTCAATATCGCCCTTTTCATCAAGGCGCCGAATGACAGCAACGATTTTTCCTTGAGCTTCCTCCACGCTGCTGCGACGAACCCGACCCATGAGTTCCAATTCCTCTTCCAGCATGTCTGCTGCACGAGTGGAAAGGTTTCGTAGAACTTTCGCGTGGACTTCCGGGCTCACACCCTTCAATGACATGGCGAGGTCCTGGGGACTGACCTCACGCAAAATCAACTGCAGCGACCTGTCATCAACCTTCGAAATGTCCTCAAAGAGGAAGAGATGCGAGCGGATGTTCTCGGCAAGTTTCGGGTCTCGCTCTTCAATGCTTTCCAGGAGAACCTTTTCGGTCTGTCGGTCGGTGCGTTGAATAATGCTGATCAAGGGATCGAGGCCGCCGATGTACGAAGATTCTGTTGTAACGAGCACATTGGACATTTTGCGTTGCAGCACAGATTCGACTAAGCGGACAGAGTCTGGATTGACCCGACCCATGAGTCCAATTCGACCGG
>CANMNM010000164.1 GCA_947499275.1 Actinomycetota bacterium
TGTTGGTCAGTTTCTTTTCCTTCGTTGGATTTACATCCATGTCGTCGCTGCGGGAGTTCACCCCAACGACCATTCCTTCATAGACCTCGGTACCGGGGCCAACAAACATCGTGCCTCGCTCCTGCAGGTTTGCCAGGGCAAAGCCGGTGGTCGGTCCGACCCGGTCGGCAACGAGAGATCCGGTTGGACGGGTGCGTAATTCACCAAACCAAGGGGCGTAATTGTCGAATACATGGTGCAGGAGTCCGGTTCCGCGGGTTTCAGTGAGGAACTCAGTTCGGAACCCAATCAGACCTCGGGCAGGCACCAGGTAGTCCATGCGGACCCATCCGGTTCCATGGTTGACCATCTGATCCATGCGGCCCTTACGCAGCGCCATGAGTTGGGTGACAACGCCCAGGTAGTCCTCGGGGATGTCAACCGAAAGCCGCTCAACGGGCTCATGCAACTTGCCATCAATTATCCGGGTGACAACCTGAGGCTTGCCTACCGTCAATTCAAAACCTTCACGCTTCATCATCTCAACGAGGATTGCGAGTTGTAGTTCACCACGACCCTGAACTTCCCATGTGTCGGGACGCTCAGTGGGAAGAACACGAATCGAGACGTTACCGATCGTTTCCGCCTGCAAACGCTCTTTCACCATGTTGGCGGTTAATTTGTTTCCACCACTACGACCAGCAAGTGGAGAAGTATTGATACCGATCGTCATGGAGATTGATGGTTCGTCCACGGTGATCACGGGCAAAGCAATCGGATTTTCTGGATCGGCCAGGGTGTCACCGATCGTGATGTCAGGGAAACCAGCCACCGCGATGATGTCTCCGGGGCCAGCACTGTCAGCTGGTACGCGGGTAAGGGCTTCGGTCATCAGCAGTTCGACAACGCGCATTCGATTAATGGTTCCATCAGACTGGATCCAGGCAACCTGTTGACCTTTATTGATTGTTCCTTCATGAACGCGGCACAGTGCCAAGCGACCCAAGTAAGGAGATGCGTCCAGGTTGGTCACGTGGGCTTGCAGCGGCGCACCCTCGGTGTAGCTGGGCGCAGGAATCGTTTCAACCAAAGTGCGGAACAGTGGCTCGAGGTTTTCTTCCTCTGGCATTCCACCGTCAGCGGGACGGGTCAACGAGGCCCGGCCAGCTTTGGCACTCGTGTACACGATCGGGAATTCGATCTGAGTTGCATTGGCATCAAGGTCAAGAAAAAGTTCATAGGCTTCGTCGACCACTTCAGCGATTCGCGAGTCAGGTCGATCGACTTTATTAATAACGAGAACAACCGGCAAATTCTTTTGAAGAGCCTTACGCAGCACGAATCGGGTCTGAGGTAACGGCCCTTCTGAAGCATCAACGAGAAGTACAACCCCGTCGACCATCTCCAGTCCACGCTCAACCTCGCCACCAAAGTCAGCGTGACCGGGTGTGTCAATGATGTTGAAAGTCATACCTTCTGCTGGTGCAGAGGGTCCCATGTAACGAACGGAAGTGTTCTTAGCCAGAATCGTGATGCCCTTTTCGCGCTCAAGATCCATCGAGTCCATGACCCGCTCATTCACGTCCTGGTTCTCACGGAAAGCTCCGGATTGCCACAACATGGCGTCCACGAGGGTGGTTTTGCCATGGTCAACGTGGGCAATGATGGCAACATTGCGTAAATCTGAGCGGAAAGTCACTTGCGAAGACTAGGCGTTTATCACATTTCCATTTCACATGGGTGGCAAACGCTAGAATTTGGCGTGCTTTTGATTCGACAACTCCCCGCTTACTCGGTGCTCAAACTCAACCCGGCGGGCCCAATTCCCTCACCACCTGCCTGCACTGACTTCTGGTCGCTTTCTTCCTCATATGACGAACTCTCACTGGTGTGCATGAAAGACCAATCGCCCACCATGGGTGTTCTGGCTCGATCAGATGACTGGACCGCTTTCCGCGTGGCCGGAACCATGGAGTTCACCCTCACCGGGATTGTGGCCCGAATTTCACAGGTGCTCGCCGATGCACATTTGGGGATATTCGTTGTGAGCACCTTCGACACTGATTACATTCTCGTGAATCACAACGATGCTGACATGGCGGTAATGCAGTGGCGCGAATCCGGGATCGAAGTCATTGAGCCCATCCACCAAACCGCTCGACTCGATTTCATCGACATGAACTATGAACTAGAAGATCTCGCCCATAACAATCGTGACGGAAAATTGTGGGCAGACGACTATCCCACCGAAGGCGACCTGATGATCGCGAATCTTTCATTACTAGCCCAATCAGGATCACCACAGCAGGCTTACATGCTCTTTACGCTGCGATCACGCTCGAGCGGAGTAGCAATCGGTGGCATTGGTTTCAAAGGTGAACATATCGATGGTGATTTTTGCGCAATGGAGATTGGCTACGGTCTCGCCGAAAGCGTGCACCGACAAGGATTCGGCACCGAGGCCGTAGCTGGAATCATTGAAATTGCTCGTGAAAGAGGAATGACGCAGCTGTGCGCCGAGACAGATATTCCCAACGTTGCGAGCCAAAAAGTACTGTTGCGAAATGGTTTTAGTGAAATCTCCCGCTCAGATTCAGGAATCTGGTGGGGGTTGTCAATCCTTGATTGACAGATAGTCGCCCAGCGAATCAAAGTAGCTCTCCATGCCAGCTTGGGCTTGGATTGCTTCACTCTCTGGCAGATCACCGAACTGGCTGAACTTCACCCAACTGCGAAAATCTTTGGCTTCAAATTCAATTCGTATGTTGTGGTGTGGCAAAGACATGTCTTTTGCGTTGAACTCATCAACCGACTGCGTGTAATACAACGTATGTTCAAGCCGAGCATTTTCTACAATCTTCGTGTACTCCCCGTAAAAGTAAGCGATGAATGCTTCTTCCGGCACGTCAATCGCAACAGTCCACGCCCCACCAACAAATACCTCAGATCGCATTGAGCCGGGAACCACCGAATGCTGTGTTCCGTGATACCACTCTTCCAAGGCAACACTGTCGGTCCAGGCCGCCCACAAGATCTCCAACGGGATATCAAATTCACGTTCAACGCTGTACGCGGGCTGGTCGCTCATGGTGTCTCCCTGTAGTCGGATGGTGCTATTCAACCGTATAACTGTTCACGTCACACATTGAAGCGGAACTCGACCACGTCGCCGTCGGCCATGACGTAGTCCTTGCCCTCAATTCGCACCTTGCCCCGAGCCTTTGCCTCATTCATTGAGCCGGCATCCATTAAATCTGCAAATGAAACAACTTCAGCTTTGATGAATCCCTTTTGGAAGTCGGTGTGAATTACACCGGCTGCCTCAGGCGCCGTGGCATTTCGTGGGATGGTCCAAGCGCGAGCCTCTTTGGGGCCCGCGGTGAGATAAGTCTGAAGACCTAAGGCATCAAAGCCAACCCGCGCCAAAGCTTTGAGCCCCGACTCGGTTTGGCCCACTGATAGAAGGAGTTCCAGTGCTTCTTCATCGGAGAGCTCAACTAATTCAGACTCAATTTTCGCATCCAAGAAAACTACTTCAGCCGGAGCGACAAGTTCCGTCATCTCTTTACGGAAGTCGGCATTGGATAACTCTGCTTCGTCAGCGTTGACAACATAAACAAACGGTTTTGCCGTGAGTAAAAACAATTCGCGAATGGGTTCTACATCAAAACCTACGCTAAACAAAGTTTTACCTGAATTAAGAATCTCTTGAGCCTTCTCGGCAGCTTCCAGCACGACCGCTTTCGATTTATCAAGACGCAATTCTTTCTGCAATCGAGGAATCGCCTTCTCCAGTGATTGCATGTCCGCAAGAATTAGTTCGGTATTAATGGT
>CANMNM010000165.1 GCA_947499275.1 Actinomycetota bacterium
GTGCTGCCCATGTACGAAGACGCGGGTCCCGGTTTCCTCTACAACACCGCAGCGGTCATTGATGCAGACGGTAGCTACCTGGGCAAATACCGCAAACAGCACATTCCACATGTCAAGGGTTTTTGGGAGAAGTTCTACTTCCGCCCCGGAAATGGTGGGTACCCTGTTTTCGACACCGCAGTCGGAAAAATTGGTGTCTATATCTGTTACGACCGCCATTTCCCCGAAGGCTGGAGAGCATTGGGCCTCAATGGTGCCCAAATTGTCTTCAACCCTTCAGCCACATCCCGTGGACTGTCCGAGTACCTGTGGAGCATTGAACAACCGGCCGCAGCCGTTGCCAATGAGTACTACGTAGGCGCAATCAACCGAGTAGGAATCGAAGATCTGGGAGATGACGACTTTTACGGTCAGTCGTACTTTGTGGATCCAGAGGGCAGTTACGTCGGAGAAAAAGGCGACCCCTACGTCTCGGAACTTATCATTCGCGACCTTGATTTGGAATTGGTAACCACGGTTCGTACCCGGTGGCAGTTCTATCGTGATCGCCGCCCCGATGCCTACCAGGATCTCGTCCGCCCTTAACCACCAATTCTGATTGAAGGAGTTGTCATGACAATTTTGATTAAGAACGGCCAAGTTGTCTCCCCTCAGGGTGCAATTGCTGCAGATGTTTTAGTCGATAGGGAAAAAATCGTTGCGGTTTTCACTCCAGGAGATACATCTTTGGGAAAGGAACTAGCATCCAGCGCCGACACCGTCATTGATGCTGCCCGGAAATACGTAATCCCCGGTGGCGTTGACGCACATACCCACATGGAATTGCCTTTCGGTGGAACTTACGCCTCCGACACTTTCGACACGGGGACACTTGCTGCCGCATGGGGTGGCACCACGACAATCATCGACTTTGCCGTTCAAAAAACCGGGGAAAGAGTCCAAGACTGCCTCGCCGCATGGCATGAAAAAGCCAATGGAAACACGCATATCGACTACGCATTCCACCAGATCCTGGGTGGGGTGGATGACGACTCGCTCAAGGCAATGGATGAGCTGGTTAATGAGGGTATAACGAGTTTTAAACTATTTATGGCCTATCCAGGCGTCTATTACAGTGATGACGGCCAAATTTTGCGGGCAATGCAAGCCGCTTCCAACAACGGCAGCATGATCATGATGCACGCAGAAAACGGTATAGCAATTGACGTATTGGTCGCCCAAGCACTGGCCGAAGGCAAGACCGACCCCAAGTACCACTCCCTTACCCGTCCGTGGGAAACCGAGGCTGAAGCAACAAATCGGGCAATTATGCTCTCCCGAATCACAGGGGCACCCCTTTATATTGTTCACATGTCGGCTAAACAGGCTGTGCAGGTTTTGCAGTCAGCCAAAAATGAAGGTCTCAATGTTTTCGGTGAAACCTGCCCGCAATACCTGTACCTCTCACTGGAAGAACAACTTTCACAGCCAGGATTCGAAGGGGCGAAGTGGGTGTGCTCAACTCCTCTTCGTTCAAAGGAAGAGGGTCACCAAGAGGAGCTCTGGAAGTATCTTCGAACAAATGATCTCTCAATTGTGAGCACCGACCATTGCCCATTCTGTTTCAAAGAACAAAAGGAATTGGGGCTCGGCAACTTCGCCGCCATCCCCAACGGAATCGGCTCAGTTGAGCACCGTCTAGATCTGCTCTATCAGGGCGTCGTCAACGGTCACATTTCACTTGCACGTTGGGTGGAGATCTGCTCGACGACTCCAGCTCGCATGTTTGGGCTGTACCCACAAAAAGGTGTCATTGCCCCCGGTTCAGACGCCGACATTGTTATCTACGACCCCGCAGGTAGAACTGAGATCGGATTTCACAAGACACACCATATGAATATGGACCACTCTGCTTGGGAGGGCTTCAACATTGATGGGCACGTGGACACCGTCATTTCACGAGGCAAGGTAGTTGTGGACAACAACACGTATCTTGGGCATAAAGGACACGGTAAGTTCCTGAAGCGAGGGCTTAGCCAGTATCTGATTTAGCCCACTTAAACCGCTTCATAAATGCCCCATAAGAATCAAGGAGAAACACATGCGTACCATCCCCCATTGGATTAACGGCCAGGAAGTTGTTCCGGCCGCAGGTAATTTCGGACCAGTATTTGATCCATCAACCGGGGAACAGCAGGCACAGGTCGGTCTGGCCAGCACGGCTGAGATGGACGCTGCGATCGCAATCGCCAAGGCAGCTTTTCCCGCTTGGCGCTCCGCGTCCCTCTCCCGCAAGTCGGAAATTTTGTTTCGCTTCCGCGAGTTAGTGGTTGCTAATCGGGATGAAATCGCTCGACTTATCTCGATCGAGCATGGAAAAGTCCCCAGCGATGCTGCAGGTGAACTAGCACGCGGGATTGAAAACATTGAGTTTTCCTGTGGGATCCCCACGCACATGAAGGGTGGTTTCAGTGAACAAGTTTCCGGTGGTGTTGACGTTTACTCCATGAAACAGCCTCTCGGTGTTGTTGCCGGGATTACCCCATTCAACTTCCCCGCGATGGTTCCACTCTGGATGTTCACGAATGGAATTGCCACGGGAAACACATTCATCCTCAAGCCAAGCGAAAAGGATCCCTCGGTCACAGTTTTTATGGCGAAGTTACTCAAAGAAGCAGGGTTACCGGATGGAGTATTCAACGTCGTTCACGGAGACAAAGTTTCGGTAGATGCAATTCTTAATCACCCTGATATCGCTGCCGTGAGTTTTGTTGGCTCAACCCCAATCGCCAAATACATTTATGCGACGGGAACAGCCAACGGAAAGCGTGTTCAGGCACTCGGTGGAGCAAAGAACCACATGGTTGTGCTCCCAGATGCCGACATCAACATGGCTGCCGATGCCTCCGTGAGCGCCGGTTTCGGCTCCGCTGGTGAACGCTGCATGGCCATCTCGGTCGTTGTTGCGGTTGGCGATGTCGCTGACCCCCTCATCAAAGCGATTTCTGAGCGCATTCCAGCTTTGAAGGTGGGACCCGGCACTGATCCAGTTAATGAGATGGGACCGCTCATCACCGGTCAACACCGCGACAAAGTTGCCTCCTATATTGCAGGAGCTGCCGCAGAGGGCGCGACCGTCATTGTTGATGGTCGCGAGGGTTCACTACCTGAGAAGGGCTACTTCCTCAATCCATCATTGATTGATCATGTTCGACCAGGCATGAAAGTGTATGACGACGAAATTTTCGGTCCAGTACTTTCAGTCATTCGTGTTGACACTTACGAAGAAGCCGTCACGCTGATTAATGACCACCAATACGGGAATGGCACCGCAATTTTCACTCGTGACGGTGGAGCGGCACGCCAATTCCAATTTGATATTCAAGTAGGAATGGTGGGTATTAACGTGCCCATCCCTGTACCAGTGGGCTACTACAGTTTTGGTGGTTGGAAAGCATCGATCTTTGGCGATGCAAATATGTATGGGCCAGCCGGTATTGAGTTTTACACTCACACCAAGACCGTCACTTCTCGTTGGCCGGATCCTTCAACTAGTTCTGTCGATCTGGGATTCCCTCAGACTCGCTAAGTGTCCCGAAAACTACTCGCTCCCGAAAGGTGACAGCCATGGATTTTGGTGTGGTTATGCAGTGCACTCCCCCGGCTGCACGGGTCGTTGATCTTGCGCGCAAGGCAGAAACATACGGGTTCAAATACGTCTGGACCTTTGACTCACATATTTTGTGGGAGGAGCCATATGTTATTTACAG
>CANMNM010000166.1 GCA_947499275.1 Actinomycetota bacterium
AACGGTTAAGGGTGACGAAGGTTCAGGTCAACTCTCAGTTGAACGCGAGCTGCTCGGCCAGGCATTGGAAAACGTTCAGGCGATTTTGGGTGTCATGGGTCAATGGGCCATGGCTTCCCAAACTGATATCAAGGAGATCTACAAGGTTGGGCTGAACTCAACCCGTCTTCTCATGGCATCGGGTGATCTGATGATCGGTTGGCTCCTTCTCCGTCAAGCCGAAGTCGCCTTGGCTGCTCTTGCCGGTGACCCCAGTGATCGGGATAAGGACTTCTACATTGGCAAGGTGGAAAGTGCTCGCTGGTTTGCCCGCAACCGCTTGCCACTACTTGCTGCAGAGCGTGGGATCGCTGAGGCAACAACCGATGAGATTATGGAAATCCCTGAAGCTGCCTTTTAGAGTCACGTGTGTCCGCGCACCTTGGGTTTGTCCAAAGTGCGCGGACTCTCTTCTTTCACCCAGCAGGGGTACCCTGAGGTTATGACCAAAATTATTGCTGCCTTTGCCTCGTTCATTCTGTTCTCCACAGGTTTCGTTGGGGGCGCATTGCCGGCTTTCGCCCATGCAGAATTGGTCGGTACTAATCCAGTTGACGAGAGTGTTCTTGAAAGTGCACCCGAATCCATAACACTTAGTTTTAACTCCAAACTTCTCAATTCAATGACTGAACTGGCCGTTACTAATTCCTCCGGTGAACTGATCCCAGGAATAATCGCTGACAGCATTCAAACAACAGCCTCCGCACTATGGCCAGCGGACCTCCCCGGCGATACATACAAAGTTGCCTACCGAATTGTCTCCGAAGACGGACACCCAATCACCGGATCATTTAGTTTCAGTTACCCCGATTCGGCATCTGATCCACAAGTCAGCCCGATAGAAACTCCTGCGGTGGAAACTCCGGCCGTTGAGCCAACTCCCCCAGCCTCGGCATCGGCTGATTCTGAATCTGGCGCGATACTCGGCTGGGTACTCGGATTTCTCGCGCTAGCTTTGATTGTTGTCGGCTACTTTATTTGGAGAAAACGCTCAAAGTGAAGACAACGCTAAGTGCAGGAACACAAGTCGTTCCTCGGTCGAAAATCATCATCTTCGGTTCAATTGTCGTGGCGCTTGCCATCGCGGCGACCGCAATAGGTTTGATTGCTACCGGAAGTGACTATGAAATAGCACCGGAAGGAATCACTGATACTGGTCCACTGATTGCTTGGGGTGTCGCGGTCCTACGAATTCTCACTGACATTGCCGGAATCCTCACAGTTGGTTTTTTGATTTCCGCTGCTTTCCTTGATCCCTCGGGCAAAGATGGTGTGTTGTCTGCCGCCGGACGCCAAGACGTCATTCGCGCTTCATGGTCGGCAGTGGTTTGGGCGATTCTCGGGCTGATTCAAGGTGTTTTTTTATTGGCCTACGTTTTGGGGGTTTCACTCGCAGAAGCGATCACTCCCAGCGTGGTAAGTACTTACGCAACCGACGTCCCGGCTACCCGCGCATTGATAGTGGTGTTTTTCATTGCAGCCGTTATTGCTCTGGGTGGGTTCATCACCGCAACGACCGACGTCAGTGCTGCCGGTGTGGTTCTTGCTCTCATCGCGGTTTCACTTCCCACACTCGCTGGACATGGTTCAGGCCTCGGTGACCATGCGCTGGCCCTCACCGCAGGAGTCGCCCACGTTGTCGCAGCAGCCATCTGGGTTGGTGGCCTTGTTGTATTACTTTTCCACGCAATTAAACGAGACATCCCACTCGGGCGTGCACTAGAAAGGTTTTCGCCTCTTGCATTTATTTCGATTGTGCTCCTCGCTCTCAGTGGGCTCTCAAATGCCTACACCCGACTGAACTCATTTGATGAACTCGTCTCTAACGGGTACGGTCAAGTAATTCTCCTCAAGGTGGCACTGATTTTGGGGCTTGGATTATTTGGGTACCAACTTCGACGCCGGGTACTCCCTACCATGGGCGCACCGGGTGCAGGAAAGCGTTTCATAAGAGTTGCAGTAGTCGAAGTATTCATTATGGCTTCAGCTATTGGGCTCGGTGTTGCTCTTGCTACCAGTGCATATCCTCGAGTTGAAGAAGTCCTTCCTACATTCGGTGAGTCTCTACTCGGTTACCTTTACCCACCAGCACCAACGACGGCCAACGTTGCCTTTGGGTTTCATTTTGAACCCTTCTTCCTTACCGGAAGTTTGATTGCCGCTGCACTTTATGTCGCCGGTTACATTCGATTGCGCACGCGTGGTGACGCATGGCCAGTTATGCGACTTGTTTCCTGGTTAGCCGGGATCGCAGTAATCATTTGGTGCACTAATTCGGGGATCGCACTGTATTCACAAGTTTCGGTTGGACTTCACATGGTCAATCACATGACACTCACGATGCTCGGACCAATTTTCTTAGTCTTGGGTGCACCGGCAACGCTTGCACTTCGTGCACTCAAACCCTCGCGGACCGGCGAGCGCGGTCCCCGCGAGTGGTTGGTACTTTTCCTGAACAGCAAAGTCAATGCATTGGCTACAAATCCATTTTTTGTTTTCTTCATTTATGTAGTGGGGCTCTACGGGCTCTACCTAACACCGGCTTTCGGGTGGCTAATGGGATCGCATATCGGCCATGTCGTTATGCAATTGCACTTTATTTTCGCCGGCTACCTTTTCTACTGGGTGTTAATTGGGATTGACCCCCGACCACATCCACTGCCCTATTGGGGTCGCATAATTTTGTTGTTACTTGCCATTAGCGTCCACGCCTTCTTCAGTGTGATTTTGATGATGGGAACCACACCCATGGCGATTGAGTGGTACGGAGTTGTGCGTCCGGACTGGGTGGTTGATCCGCTTGCGGACTCCGTATTTGGCGGACAAGTTGCTTGGGGGATCGCGGAATTCCCAGCATTGATTGTGTTCATTGCAATCATGGTGCAGTGGTCACGAAGTGATGACCGTGAGGCCAAGCGGTCAGACCGTCAGGCGCAACGTGACGGGGACGCTGAGCTCAGGGCCTACAACGAACGATTGGCAGCCCTAAACCAAGGGTCGGGTGGCCGAACTCGAAGTGAGTAATATACCCTCGGGGGTATGCGAATCACGACTCTCGGTGTTGCCCTTGCGGCCGCGGCCCTAGCACTCACCGCCCCATTAAGCGCTTGTTCAAGTTCAGAAACCGAAGCAACATCGACTCCCGCAGAGGTTGTTGCTGAAGCCTCAACCGGCCCAGAGCGCGTTGATGCAATCATGTTTTCGGCGCTGGTAGCCACTGCCGGCGTCACGGTAATTGACGTGCGGACCCCGGAAGAGTTCACTATTAGCCACATTCAGGGAGCGGTCAACTACAACGTTGAGGGTCCAGATTTTGCAAATCAGATTGCGGCACTTGATCCCGCTGGTATTTACGCGGTCTACTGCCAAAGCGGGAATCGCTCTCAACCTGCCGTTGCCCAAATGAGCAGTGCTGGCCTTGAAAATATTTATGAACTCGACTCGGGAATCAGCGGTTGGGAGAACGCAGGCTTTCCTGTAATTTCCTAATAATGTAGTTTGCGGTACATGAGTAAAGCGTGGCGTGCACTGAGGGTGCCCACAATTGTTGTGTCAGCGCTAACTTCCACAATCATTCTTATTGGCCTTGCCACTCCGGTAAGTAGCCATGCCACTCCAGCCGTGCTCAACGAAATCACGGACAGTGAGCAGGTGGTGTTGGTAACTGCTAATTCAT
>CANMNM010000167.1 GCA_947499275.1 Actinomycetota bacterium
ATTTTTCAGCTCGACGACGATGGCAATATCCAATACACCAAGGAAGTCCCCAACGACCGTCTCGAAGACGTTGAAAACGCAGTGGACGTTTGCCCTATGCAGGCAATCAGCTTCACGACCACTTAAGGCTCGAGGCTTCACGCATATCCAACACCCTATATTGAGAACACCCTATATTTAGTGGTTGAAAGCTAATTGGTTAAGGAGAAACAATGTCCGTTGATTCTCCGTTACCAGCGGCATTGAGACAGCTCCGCCCCGAAGCCGTTAATCTGCTCGAGCAGGCGAACGAATGTGCGCAAGGCGTCGTTGAGCCCTACCTGCTGGCGCTCCTTCGGCTACGAATCGATTCGCTGATCGGTGATGGAGCTTTGACACAGGACCCATTTCCTGAAGGTGGCGGTGATCTCACTGCCAGGCAGGGCGTCGCGCTTTCATTCGCCGAACAGTTCATTATTGATGTGAGTGGAATAAACGAAACCGACCGCGAATCTCTTCTGCAATATTTTCCGGGTGAAGAAATGCGTGAGTTCATCACCGCTCTTTATATTCTCGAAAGCACTTATCGATTAACACTCGTTGCGCGCGAGCTTCTCACTGATGAACCAGTACCAGCTACCAATATTGACTTCGAAATAGTGGCACCGAACTCCAATGAACAGCCGATCATTCGCCGCTCGCTCAAGGATTACCAAGATGCCGTTGTCCGCGGGACAGATCTGGATCCGATAACCACCGAACTTGTTCGGCTCCGTTGCGCGCGAACCCACAATTGCCGGATCTGCCAAACACTCCGTCTTTCCGATGCACGCGCGGCGGGAGCCAACGACACGATGACCGAAAAAGTGGACTTCTATGAGTTGAGCGATCTTGATGAAAATTACAAAATTGCATTACGGATCACAGATGCCTTTATATCTCGACCCGACACCCTCTCTGCGGAAACGATAGTTGCGGCCCGCACCAACTATTCACCTGCTCAACTCGCAGAAATGTGTCTTGACATAACAAAATGGAGCACTCAGAAGATTCATGTCGCGTTGGGAACTGACGGAGCAGACGCGATTCCCAAAAATGAGCAGGGCCTGAGCTTCTTCGGATTCGATGATCTTGGACAAGTGACCGGTTATTCACCGACACCAGCAGGGAAGGATTCACCATGACACACCCGCACGTTGCGGTTATCACCGGAGGCGGAACCGGTATCGGCGCGGCCGTTGCCCACACCCTTGCTGCGTCATGCTCCGTGATAGTTCTCGTTGGTCGCCGACAGGATCGACTTGACGCAATGGCCAGCGAACTCAAGACTTCACACCCCGGCATCACCGTCCATGGACAAAGTGTGGATCTCACCGATATTGATTCCGTGACAACATTTATCCAATGGGCGCACCAAGAATTGCCTCAGGTTAACGTCGTGGTTAATAACGCCGGTGCGGCTCAACCACAGATTGAGCAGGGGCTCGCCTCCGTGGCCTCGGCCTGGGAGGCCACCTGGCGCGCCAATACATTGAGCTCGGTTCTGGTTACCGAGGGCCTAAAAGACCTTCTTTCCCGGCCTGGCGGGCGCATCATCATGATCGGGTCGTTTGCGGCTGAACTCGGTACGGGCAGCCCGGCCTACGCCTCAGCGAAAGGAGCGCTTCAGGCTTATGCGATCTCACTAATGCGCGAACTTGGCTCGCAGGGCATCACTGCAAACGTTGTGGCCCCTGGATTCACGGACGGGACCGAACTGTTAGCGGGTCGGATTTCTCCCGAACGAAGGGAACGACTTCTTACGAGTATCTCTGCACGCCGACCAGGCACCCCCGAAGAAATTGCAAGCCTCGTCGGTTATCTCGCATCACCGCTGGCCGGATTCATCAACGGTGAACTCATTACCGCTAATGGCGGAACCTACCTTTCGGGCTAAATGATTCCCGTGATTGACTAAACTTCGACACATTACCGACCCGACAAAACAAGGAGTGGCATGAGTGCTTTTAACGAAACAGATCTCGCTCGAATCGAAGTGGCGAATGCCCTATTCGCAGCTTGGTCAAGTGGCGACCTGGATGCTCCACGTGCCTACCTCACCGACACTCCGGTGCTATGGGACAGTATCGGTGGACTCAAAGAAGGCTGGGACGCCATTCGCGAATATTTCGGCCATGGTCTCCAGCGCTACCCTGATCTGAGCCTTGTTCCAACAGGTGAGTTCTGGTCACGCCCAGACGGACTCGCAATGCAATGGACATTGAGTGCCACTGTTATCGATGAAAGCCTCGGCGCTGAACATCTTGGCAAGAAGTGGTCAGCACCTGGTTTGTCATTCCTCGTGTTCGATGGTCTCAAAGTTGCTTCCGAGTATGACTATCACGACAACGGCGCACGTCAGCGTTCACTCGAATCTAGCTGAGTGCGTTATTGACTGGCAAGGGTCCAGCGTTCCAGCAATCGTGAGTGCAGCTCTTCGACCTGTCGAGGTGTAATGCGATTTTGTGTCACGACGCGTCGGTAGAGAAACGGTGCGACAAGGTCCTCAACACACTGCGCAATATCAAGTCGAGCATCAATTAACCCTTCCTTTTGCGCGCCACGAATGATGGCAGCAGCGCGTGAACGAGTTTGTGAAAATGCTCGGCGGTGCACTTCAGCAAAGGCGTCGTCGCGCCAAGAGCCTTCAATTAAAGCGACCAGCATCGCGGTATAGGTCGGGTCATTAAGTCGACGCGCGTAATCGACAAGATAGTCGTGCAATCCCGTGCGTGGGTCTGCACCAAGGTCGAGTGATTCCTGGTGCATCAACTCATCAAATGCCTCGCAGGCCAGTACGGCCAAATCGGGCCAGTTGCGGTAAATAGTGCTTCGAGCGATACCCGATTCGGCAGCAATCCGGTCGACGGTCAAACCAACTAGCCCTTCTGAGACCAAGACCTGACTGACAGCTTGGTACACAATTGCTCGCGTACGTTCGAAACGTGCATCCGTCATGTGCAAGTAATCTCGGTTAGCTGTGAGAGGAACCGCAGGTGCACGGCTACTCCAATCGATAAATGATCCGTCGAGCGACGTGGTCCCTGTTCAAATACCGATCGCGCACTCAAGTTCACACATGCACCTCGATAGTGATTGAATGCCAACCACTGCTGCCACTGTTGTGCCGTGTATTCAATTCCGGCAACTTTTGCCAAGCGAGCTTTCCATGAGTCTGCATCCATGATTCGTCGCCCTCGAATGAGTGCAAGATAGGCCCAATCTTCTGCCGCGTCTCCTACATGGGCAAACTCCCAATCGATTGTGGTTAACCCTCGCTCAGGATCAAATAATGCATTGCCGGGGCCAGCATCACCGTGCACAATTACTGAAGGACCCGTGGGTTTCAAGTGCTCATGTAGCCACTCTGCGCCATGTTCGATCAATGGGGACTCAGGCGCGTATCCGCGGTACATGGTTCGCCAGTACTCAATGTTGTCGTGGACAACAGTCTCGGCACTTCTATTCGATGTATCGAGTACGTCAGTGCGAACCTGGTGTAGTTCGGCAACAGATGTAATGATGTCGTCAAGACCTTGGTCATCAAGTCGGACAACACCAGGAATCGCCTCCATGATGAAAAACGGTTCGCCTAAAACAGCGCCACTTTCTTCGACCGCAAGGACTTCAGGTACAGCGTGCCCGACCGCATGAAGTG
>CANMNM010000168.1 GCA_947499275.1 Actinomycetota bacterium
GCCATTTATTGGGGCGAACTTTTCAGTGAGCGAACGCAAGAAATTGTCTCAGATCTTGATGCGATTGGCGCTGGAGGTGACCTATTTATCGATGGAGCAATTGGTTCGCGAACCGCGTACCTGCGTGATCCCTACGCCGATAACCACGACACTCGGGGTGCAAATTACTTGAGCGTTGAGCAAGTTTCCGAGCACTTGGTTGCTTGCACCCAAGCAGGCATCCAAGGTGGCTTCCACGTGATCGGTGATCAAGCGTGCGACATTGCAATTCAAGGAGCAAGTTTAGCCGCATCCAAAACATCGGAATCGGAATTCAAACGACTTCGACACCGTCTCGAGCATGCTGAAATGCTCGCAGAAAAAGACATAGCAACCATGCGCAATCTGGGTATGAGTGCCAGCATGCAGCCACTATTTGATGCCTGGTGGGGAAATCCTGGTGGCATGTACGAGTCGCGATTGGGTAAACGCTCACAAAGCATGAATCGATGGGGCAGCCTGCAAGCGGCGGGTGCGGCAGTGTGTTTCTCATCAGATTCACCCGTCACACCGAACACTCCTTGGGATGCCGTCCATGCCGCAATGCACCACCACAATCTAGATGAGCGAATTAGCGGAAGGGCAGCCTTTGCAGCTCACACCCGAGCAGGATGGCGCGCTCTTGGTCCGCAGTTCGATTCCGAAGGTGTTATTGAAGTTGGGGCAACAGCGAATTTAGCAACTTGGCGTGTTGAGGACTATCAAGTCAGTGTTCCGGATTCACGAGTCACCCAATGGAGTACCGATCCGCGTTCAGCCACTGTGCCTCTACCTCATTTGGGGGAGTCAGATTCACCGGTGACTCCCGTCAACGTCTGTACGATCGTGAAGGGCGAAATCGCCTACCTCGAAGATAGTTTCGCCGATCGAGTGACGACCAGTGGCTAGAACAATTCTTTCTCTTGGGCTGCGCGTTACCGTGGCGGCTCTAGCAGGTTGGTTTCTAGCTCTGGCGTATCCCTTAGCCAGCCAATGGTGGTTGGCGCCGATTTCAATTGTGATCTTTACAGCTGCCGCGTGGAACACGAATAAGAAGACGAGCGCGTTAATCGGATTTATTTTTGGTCTTGTGTCTTTTCGTGTGCAACACGATTGGTTGATCGTGGTGGGTGTTGACGCAACTTGGATTCTTTCACTCTATCTCGCGCTATGGATTGCCATCATCGGTATCTTCATCTCAATCCTGTCCCGAGCAATAACCCGCCGAACAATTCCTTGGCCGCTAGGACTGTTTGCCCTGGGTTCAGTCTGGATACTCGAAGAATTCTTGAGAGGACGTTTCCCATTTGGGGGTTACCCGTGGGCAAGGATCGCTTTTAGCCAGGCTGATTCACCATTGGCTTTCTGGTCGAGACTTGGTGGCATTCCGTGGCTTAGTTTCATCGTGGTAATGATTGCAATTGCCTTCGTTGGAATTATCTATATCTCCTCAATGCGTGCCAAGCTTGTCCTCACCATAGTTATTGTCGTGTCGTTCGTGATTCCAATAACCCTGAGCAATCTCACAAGAACTGATTCAACAGTCCCAACCATTGCAATCGGTGTAGTGCAAGGAGGTACTCCGCAAACAGGTTTGGGCGCTATGGATGTTCGTAGGGCCGTCCTTGAAAATCATGTCAATGAGACGATCAAGTTGGCTGCAAAAGTCAAAAGTGGTGAAGTACGACAACCAGAGGTTGTTATTTGGCCAGAGAATTCTTCAGACCTTGATCCTTTCACCGAACCTGATGCGGCAAAGTTGATTGACATGGCGGCAAAGGCAATTGGAGTCCCGATTATGGTGGGTGCTGTGGTCAACTCCGCCACGGATCCAGCGAACGAGGTGTACAACATGGGGATTTTGTGGGACCCATTGACGGGACCTGGCGATACGTACATAAAAAATGCTCCTGTTCCATTCGGTGAATTTATTCCGTTTCGCAGTCTTTTGACCCAGTTCATTTCGCGTTATGACCGGGTGTCACGCGATTTTGCTCATGGGACCGAACCAGGAATCTTTGTCGTCGATGGATTAATGCTTGGTGACTTGATTTGTTTTGAAGTCGCCGTTGATCCGGTCGTGAATCGAGTTGTCAATGAAGGTGCACAGATTCTTGTCGTTCAAACGAATAATGCAACGTATTCTGGAACTGCTCTTCCACAGCAGCAACTTCATATCGAGCGGCTTCGCGCAATTGAATACGAGCGAACGGTTGTAGTGGCAGCTACCACCGGAATCAGTGCTGAGATTCTTCCGGACGGTAGCGTCGGTCAGACATTGCCTGATGGCGTCACTGGATCATTCGTTGTCGAGGTAGCGCCACGTTCGAATTTAACGCTAGGTGCGCGGCTAGGCCCCTACATTGAGGTAATTTTGTGTCTCTTTGCAATTGCTGCGTTGGTAATAATGCCGATTCGTCAACGTCGAAAGTCCACGAGTTAAGGTGATCCAGTGAACGTAATTCCGAAGGCCGTTGACGCCGCCCTAGGGAGAATTTTGGTCATCATTCCAACATACAACGAGTTGGAAGCCCTTCCCCGGATACTGGCGAGGGTACAAAGCAGTGTTCCAACGGCTGAGATTCTTATCGTTGATGACAACTCACCCGATGGCACTGGGCGGATCGCTGACCAGTGGGTTGCGGATCACACGGGCATTCACGTGCTTCATCGCGTAGGCAAAGCGGGGTTAGGTGCGGCCTATCTGGCAGGGTTTTCATGGGGATTGCAACAGGGGTTTGACGTGTTGGTCGAAATGGATGCTGACGGCTCACACCAGCCTGAACAACTGCCGGACTTGCTTGCTGCCCTGAAATATTCGGACCTCGTACTGGGTTCTCGCTGGGTTGAGGGTGGTGGGACACAAAACTGGTCGAGAAACCGTGAAGTTCTGTCCAAAGGTGGCAACTACTACACGAAGAAAATGCTAGGTATTGATATTAACGATGCAACCGGTGGGTACCGCGCCTTTAAAGCCAGCACATTGCGCGCCCTTGACCTAGATGAGGTTGCCTCCGCGGGGTACTGCTTTCAAGTAGATCTTGCCTGGCGAACCAAGCAGCGAGGTTTCATAGTGACTGAAGTCCCCATCACTTTTGTGGAACGTGAAGTTGGTACGAGCAAGATGAGTCGCAAGATTGTGACCGAGGCTTTATGGAAAGTGACGGTCTGGGGGATTGAGCGTCGAATAAAAATGATGAAAAAAATGCTCGTGAAGAATAACGGGGAGAATCAGTGAAATTTCGATCGCGGCTTTTGCTTTTTGGTTACCCACTCGTTGAAATCCTGTTGTTTTGGTGGGTCGCCACTCTAACCGGGTGGGGGATTGCCATCCTGCTTATCATCGCCGGCTTTCCAGCCGGCGCAGCTTTAATGCGAAATGCTGCAGCCAAGGCATCTGTCGTTGCGACAACACCCGATGAAGATAAACCCAAGGTAGCCCGTTCCGCAGCCCTAATGTTTGTCTCCGGCATTTTGATACTGCTTCCTGGTTTTGCTACCGACATCGTTGGCATTATCTTTCTGATTCCGCCCATTGGAAACAGAATTGTTAAGGCATTCAGTTCCTTAATTGGAGCCCGTATGGTGCGAATGCCGGGTTACGGAAATGCCGGCTTCACGGGTAGTCAATTTGCATCCTACGTTGACGGTGAAGTA
>CANMNM010000169.1 GCA_947499275.1 Actinomycetota bacterium
TTCCGATCTGAGACATGGAATCGGCGCTGGCGTTCACGGCCGAAAAAGAAATCAGGACCACCGAAGTCATCGTGAGTGCAGTGAAGCGGGCGAAGGAAAATTTCACTCTCTGATGGTAAGCCCTTCGCCGACCGTATGCAGATTCCCAATGGGCTATTCGATAACCGGTTGACGTTCAGGCCAATTGTGGGGAGTGAACAGTAGGGAAACAAATTTCTGAGGTGGGCGAAGAGGGACTCGAACCCCCGACTTCATCCTTGTAAGGGATGCACTCTAACCAACTGAGTTACTCGCCCGGAATATAAAAGATTACATGAGGCCATAGCTTCGATGTACATCGCTCCCTTGCAACTGGCGTGCTGCTCCTGGTTGCGAGTTTGTGCGCGGGTGTGGTTTTTCTACTTGGTTTCACTACTGGGAAAACTGATGGAACAGCGATACCCTGAAGATCGTCTCAAGGACATTGGGGCTTCGACCTTCTGAAAGGTATTTCATGAAAATTGCACTAGCTGGAATTGCTTTACTTAGCGCCGCTTCCCTCGTTCTCGCCGGTTGCTCTAGTGATTCAACAGATGAAGCATTGGTGGGCGGCATGGCCGAATGCACTGATGCATCAATAGCTGAAGCAGTCAATGCTGATCCAGCATTCGCCACGTACGTGGTCACCGGCTTTAAGTGTGAAGGTGGTTGGGCCTACGCCTCAGCAGACCCCGCTGAAGGTGAAACCGGCGCACCAGCCATGATGATTTTCGAGGCTGAGGGACAGTTCTGGATCCCTAAGGCAGCGGCTGACGTCTGCGGAACCTACACCGATGGAACCTACCCAGCAGATGCCATGATTCCCGAGGCGTTGTACGACCCGGCTTGCTTGGCGGGTTAAACGTTCTGCGTAAATTTGACGTAAATGTGGAGTCACCCGGCGGGTGACTCCACATTTGTCGTATCTGCTGGGTAATCTGTCAATATGCCTAGTGTTCATGAAGTGTGTGCACTCCTTGATCGTCACTTTCCGCCTGAGACTGCCGAAGATTGGGACAGTGTCGGTTTGATTTGCGGCGATCCGAGCGCAACCGTTAAGCGGATTCTCTTCGCCCTTGATCCCACGATTGAAGTAATCCACGAGGCCATTGATTTTCAAGCCGATCTCGTAATTACGCACCACCCGCTTTTCCTTACCGGCGTACACGGTGTGGCTCGCGACACATTGGGTGGTCGAGTAGTCCATGAAGCGATCTCACACGGAATCGCACTCTTTAATGTCCACACCAATGCAGACCATGCGAACCCGGGTGTCTCTGATGCTCTCGCCGCGACCTTGGGTTTAGTTGAGTGCGCGCCCATCCAACCCGCAGACACCCCACTCACCGGAGCCGGTCGCATAGGCCGGTTGCCCAAAACCCAGACTCTGGCTCAATTTGCCCAGCACGTTGCAGACTCGCTACCGAAAACTGCCGGCGGAATCCGTGTTGCGGGGGATCCTAATAAGAAAATTGACATGGTGGCGGTCTGCGGGGGGTCCGGTGACTTCCTATTGCCGATTGCCGCAACATTGGCCGACGTTTATGTCACCTCAGACCTCAAGCATCATCGGGTACTTGATCACCCACGTGATGAATGCGCCCTCATTGACGCTCCACACGTGGCAACCGAATGGCCGTGGGTGCTGGTGGCGGCAGCTTTGGTGCAGAGTGAACTGGGAACTGCGGTGAGTACATTAGTGTCCTCGGTACAAACAGATCCTTGGACCGGACATCACGTAAGCACCACCAAATAACTCAGCCGAATAACTCAATAGCCGCCAGAACTGCACTACTAGGAGATTGCAATGAATGTCGACCCGCAGATCCAAGTGCAAATCCTTGATATCCAGGCGAAGGACACCGAAACCGCTCAACTTGAATACAAACGAGCCACCCTGCCTGCCATTGAGGTGAAAAAGGCCCTCGAATCGAGTTTTGAGCGCGCACGTGACCAACACATTGCATCTGAAATGATCCTGAGTGACCTTTCACGTGAGGCAATAAAAGCTGAAGGTGACGTCGGGGTAGTGCGCCAACGGGTAGCCAAAGATCAAGAGATGCTCAATTCTGGTGAGATCAATGACCCAAAGCAACTGTCGAACCTTCAGCACGAACTGGAATCACTCGGCAAGCGCCAACTCGACCTAGAAGACGTTGAACTTGAAGTAATGGAGCGGGTTGAAGGTGCAAAGGCTGCAGTAGAGGTTCTTGCCCAGCAGAAGAAAGATTTTTCGGCTCAACTCGAAGTTGTTAGCGCTGAACTTGACTCTGAATTGGCGGCTTTGGGTGTGGATCTCATTGATGTGCGCACACAGCGTGAAAGCCTGGCGGCAGCGATCCCCGCAGAGTTCCTGGCACTATACGAAAAAATCCGAAAAGGACATCAGGGTATGGGCGCCGCCAAACTGCATCGTGGTCAATGCGAAGGCTGCCGACTCGCGATCCCACCGCAGGAACTTAATTCAATCAAAGCGGCTTCACCTGACGAAGTCATTCAGTGCGAGGAATGTCGCTGCATCCTTATTAGAACCGCTGACTCAGGAATCTAATTCATGCCTCGGGATTTAATTGTTGAAGCCGACGGCGGAAGTCGAGGCAACCCAGGTCCAGCGGCCTTTGGTTCGCTCGTGCGTGACGCGCTAACGGGTCAAGTTCTTGTCGAAGTAGGGGAGTCTGTTGGCATCGCAACAAATAACGTCGCGGAATACGGGGGAGCGATTGCCGGATTGCAGGCTGCTGCTGAGATTGACGCTGACGCATGTGTTGAAGTGCGACTGGATTCCAAATTGATCGTTGAACAAATGTCTGGGCGTTGGCAGATCAAACACCCAGATATGCGTGATCTGGCTAAAGTCGCCCGTGCGGTGTTTCCGGCGGGCCAGGTTACCTACACCTGGGTGCCCCGAGATCAAAACCGCGCAGCTGATGCGATCGTCAATGAAGTACTCGATCAATTCGACGGAACCACACCTGTCCGAATCAAGCGTCAATACACAACTGGGAAAAACGAGTTGAACGAACTTGCCGGTCAAGATCTTCTCGGTTCGGTTCAAGAGTTGCAGGCACGCGACATCACAGAGGATGTTCTTCGAGCAAAACCCAATGTCTTAGTCGGATGGGGCGATTTAGGCACGCCGGTTACAACACTCATGGCCCGTCACGGTGCATCCATCTATTCACTGGAGAAAAGATTCAGCGGGTCCGGTGGAGTTGATGTTCCTTTGGCGCCCATCGGGATCAAACAAGCAGAGGCGCTCGCCCAAGAAGTAAAAACTCGCGGCAACATTACACATATTGTTTCTTCACCCATTTTGCGTGCACTTCAAACAGCTCATATTGTTGCCGAAGCAACCGGACTGAGTATCTCGGAGAATGCCGATTTCGCTGAATGCTCGTTTGGTGAATGGGACGGTCTTACCTTGGCCGAAGTTCGTGCGCGGTGGCCACATGAGCTCGACGAGTGGTTAGCTAATTCTGAGGTAGCTCCACCCGGCGGGGAATCACTAGTGCAGTGCCGTGATCGGGTAAACCGCGGCCGTGCTGCTGTTATCAAGCAATATCCGGCGCAAACAATTTTAGTTGTGTCCCACGTTTTACCCATCAAACTCATGACCGGTATCGCAACAGGTGCGCCTCTTGAGTCTACCTTC
>CANMNM010000170.1 GCA_947499275.1 Actinomycetota bacterium
GCGGATCGCTCGTGCTTGGGCTTTGATTCCTGTTGCTGTTCTCGCGTCCTTGGGTGTGCCCGATCAGGGTATGCAAGGCTAGGGACATGGAGCCCTCGGTCGCCCAAGCCAAAGTAATGGTCGACGAACTGATTCGATGCGGCATAACAGACGTGGTGCTTTCTCCCGGCTCTCGAAGTGCGCCCCTCGCATTGGAACTTGCTGGGGCACATGCCCGACTCGAACTTCGATTGCATGTTCGGCTTGACGAGAGAGTTGCAGCATTTGTGGCATTGGGTATAGGTAAGGCAACCGGAATCCCAGCTGCTGTCGTAACGACATCGGGGAGCGCGGTCGCTAACTTATTGCCGGCCGTCGTCGAAGCAGATCATTCATATGTGCCCATGTTGTTGTTGACCGCAGATCGTCCTCCGCAATTGCGTGGGATTGGAGCGAATCAAACTATTTCGCAGATGCAGATATTTGGTCCACACGTTCGATCCAGTGTTGATGTGGCAACCGCAACAACTGCAGAGGGTCAAGTGAAGTACTGGCGCTCAGAAATTTCGCGGGCAGTGGGAATCGCAACGGACTCGGTGAGTCCTGGCCCGGTGCATCTGAATATTCCTTTTTCCGCGCCACTCGTAGGTGAATCTGACGGTATCTGGAGTGAAGACATGGAGGGACGCCCAGACGGACGCCCCTGGGTTGCCGATGCTCGCTTACTCTCCGCGGTGAGTTCACCCCTTGATGAAATAATGACTTTCCTCGACGAGGACGGGGTGGTCCCTGCTCGTGGGTTGATCGTGGTGGGTGATCACAACGAATCGGACTTCATTGAAATGATTGACGAACTCAGTGATTTCATTGGTTGGCCAATAATTGCGGAACCCAGCGCAAATCTGAGTCGGGCAGATCTCGCGCTCTCCCATGGCCACCTGCTGGCTGAGGATTCTTCTTTTCGCGAAACCCATATTCCGGAATTGGTTTTGACAATTGGCAAGGTGGGTTTGTCTCGAGGCGTTCTCAAGCTCATTGAGTCGGCAGGAATTCACATTGCGGTTGACAGCCATGCGCAATTCGCCGACCCAACTCGAAGTGCCGACTTAGTGATAGCTGCAGTCCCTCTGCCGCCACAAGAGTGTGAAGTTGACGGCGAATGGTTAGAAGAGTGGCAGAGAGCCGATATTTTGGCGGCAGCTGCGATTGAAACGGTCCTCAATCCTGATGAACTCACCGGGATGCAGATAGCCCGAGTTGTAACTCGCCTATTGCCTGAAGCAGGAACACTTTTCTTGGGGGCCTCCTCAGCAGTTCGACATGTTGCATCATTTGCGGCAACCACTGTCACAGATTCCGTCGTTTTAGGAAATCGTGGGGTTTCAGGGATCGATGGTTGTGTTTCCACCGCAACAGGAATAGCGATCAGTGCAACTGCCGCAGGTGATGGCTGCGTTGTCGCCTTAGTGGGAGATCAAACTTTTCTCTATGACTCGAATGCACTTTTGATCCCACCAACTGAACCTAAAATCAATCTTGTCATAGTTGTGATTGACAACAACGGTGGCGGAATTTTCTCAACTTTGGAACAAGGTGCCCCGCAGTATGCACAGCATTTCGATCAAGTATTTGGTGTCCCACTGGACATTGACCCGACCCTTGTCGCGACTTCGCTTCGGGCAAATGCCCTCACGGTCACGACCGAAGACGAATTGGCTGAAGCTTTAGACGCTGCGATTGATGGTGGTTTACATGTAATCACCGCGACGAGTGTTAACCGCGTCCGGGAAAGTGAAATTCTTGTGCACATTAACCAGGCGGTTCACGAAGCACTATCGGGGAGCTGAAATGTGTGCTCGCTCCTGATTTTGGTCGGGCAGTTAGCGCGTTTGAAAAAGTGATGGTGAACTAATCGCTCTCGAGTGCATCACGCACTGGAGCGAGTTTGGCTGCTGATTCAGCAAACTCTAATTCAGGTATTGACCCAGCAACGATCCCACATCCGGCAAATGAACGAACGGTCTGAGCTTCTCGATCAATTTTGGCGCACCTAAGTGCAATGCCAAATTCACCGTCACCACGTTGATCGAACCAGCCAACTGGACCGGCATAGCGACCGCGGTTCATTCCTTCCAGCTCGGAAATAACCGCTTTGGCCCGCTCGGTTGGGGTTCCACACACCGCGGCAGTTGGGTGCAGGGATGCGACGAGGGACAAGATGGGTGCCTCGTTTGCAAGTTGACCCGTGACATCGGTGGCAAGGTGTTGAACGTTTGCGAGCTCAAGAACACGCGGTTGCTCGGGGACATCGAGATCTGTGCAGTGCGTGGCCAGCGCTTTTGCAACTGAATTGACTGCATAAGCGTGTTCAGCCAAGTCCTTTTGACTCTTCATGAGATCAGATGCCAGGTCTGCATCAGTTCCCTTATCCCCTTGGCGCCTTACGGTTCCGGCTAGAACCCGACTTGTAACCAGTCCACCAGTTCGTCGAACGAGCAATTCTGGAGTTGCGCCAAAAAGGTCCTCAACAACAAATGTCCAGCAGGTGGGGTAGGCCTTTGCCAATGCGTTGACCAAGAACCGAACATCGAGAGTCCCATCAATGTGGGCAACCAAATCTCGTGCCAGAACTACTTTGTCCAGTTCACCCGCGGTGATTCGGTTAACAGCCGTGGCAACAGACTGTTCCCACTCCCACGGTTGAACGCTGCCCTCGGCCCAACGAACAGCATGTGGTCCCACCGGAACAGGAACGGGAGGTAGGGCGGTGCTGGCCGAGCCAATTGTTGTCATCCAGGTTTGTCCACCGCGTTTACCAACAACCACATTGGGCACCACAACTTCAGAGAGATTGTTCTGGTCGAATGCGAATGATGCAAAAGCAACCGGGCCGGTGCCGGGCAGGCTAACCGTGTCTTCAATGTGGGCATTGGTCAGAAGCCGATTCCACCAACGTTGTGTGCGGGAAAAGGTTTCGTCACCGCGAACCTGCAACCTGGCGGCAACTCCCCAACCGATTAGCCCTTCACCACGGCGGACCCATGCTAAAGGGTTCTCAATGGGCAAATGGTGTAAGAGATCGACATCATGATCAAGAGCTCGCGTACGAAAAGTTAGGTGTTCCTGATCGGGTAATGCACCCGACTGCTCAATCGCGCTCACTCATGAAGCCTAGGGCCAGGTTGTTCTTTCGACCACTTGGAACTGAAGTTCGCACTTGGTGTGATCTCTGACAGACTAGGAGGGTGCCGAGGGCGAATTTGGATAAGGACCCAGCAGAAGTAGCAGCGATGTTTGATGAAGTCGCCGCAAAATATGACTTAACCAATGACATTTTAGCGATGGGGCAGACCCGCCGGTGGCGCAGTGAGGTCCGAAAAGCGCTCAAACTAGAACCAGGGCAACTTGTACTTGACGTTGCGGCCGGAACCGGAACTTCTACCGCAGCGTTTACCGTCACGGGAGCAAAGGTGATCGCCGCGGACTTTTCATTAGGAATGCTAGAAGTGGGTAAAAAACGGAACCCCACAATTCCATTTGTTGCAGCCGATGCATTAGCGCTGCCGTTCGCTGACTCAACTTTCGATCGGATCACCATTTCTTTCGGACTTCGCAATGTCGCTGATCGGATGGTGGCGTTGGAAGAATTTCGGCGAGTCATTAAACCTGGTGGAATT
>CANMNM010000171.1 GCA_947499275.1 Actinomycetota bacterium
TTCCAAAACCTTCGTCGCTAGGGCGTCAATCTCTGACTCGGTCACTTCGGCATGGTGAACAGTGGCTGGCATGGTCCCCTCATTATGGTGGAGCATGGTCGATTTAGGCAATACTGCCGGTCTCGTTCTTGCTGCAGGCAGTGGCCAAAGATTTGGTGGGCCAAAAGCGCCATTCGTATTCGAAGGCGAACGTCTTGTTGATCGCGCTGTTCGCATTCTGCGAGAAGCCGGACTAACCAAAGTCTTCGTGGTGCTCGGCGCGTGGGTTGGTGAGGTGCCGCAGGCAACGGTGATTGAAAATCCCGACTTTGCTAGCGGCATGGCTTCCAGTCTGCGAACAGGACTTGTCTTTCTCGCGACCGAAGAACCACAACTGGAACGAGTTGTTATCACTCTCGTGGATCACATTGGCCTGAGTACAGAAGCCATCACCAAAATTGCCAGTGCGCAGGGGAACCTCATTCAATCAACCTACGAGGGTAAAATCGCTCACCCTGTCGTCATTGGCCGCGAACATTGGGCGGCACTGATTAACGAGGTCTCCGGTGATGTGGGAGCTAAAAATTACCTCACGAGAAATGACGCCACTCGCGTTGAGCTAGGGGAATTAGCAACCAATACCGATTTGGACTATCGACCGGCCTAACGCATCACGGTGTTTCTTTTGCCCTTCGCTCCCATGAATACGGTGAGCAATTGAACCGTTTCTTCACCTTTATTGATCCCGTTGTAATTGGTCTTGACCGCTTGCATTATTGAGCTGCCTGCTGGGAATTCCTTGGTGACGCCGGCTTCGTACTCAACGGTGTAGGTGCCACTAAGAACATAAACGAATACGGGGACCGGGTGCAGTTGCCAGCCAGTTTCTTGACCAGGTTCAAGTGTGGTGACCGCACTGGACACCTGAACAACACCTTTTTTGGGATAGACCAATTTCTGGTCTAGGACCGTGATCTCCTGATCGATCAGGAGTTGCTGGGTTCCGGTTACTTCAACGCTGGTCGGCACATCAGGTGAAGTGGCTTCCGGGTCACCCCCTCCACCACATGCACTCACTAGAGTTCCCACTAGCGCCAATGCAATTAGTCCCCGTGCAGTTCGTCCACATTTTGATAACAACACGGTAACAACCTAACCCAACCGAGGAGTTCTCGAACAAAAAATGGCATTTTTACCAGGATTCCTCACCCCTTCGCGGAGCGTGCCGGTCACGCGTTGGCGCTCAGAATCACGTTGGAGTTCCAGGCCGAGCACCCTGGCGATTCTCATAATTGGCCTGTGGATTTTTGGCACCGGTGAGGCACTTTTAATCATCGCGGATCTTGGAGTTGGCCCCTGGACCGTCTTCGCCCAAGGCCTCAATGTCAAAACAGGTCTGAGTATTGGAGTAACCACATTTATTATTAGCGTGCTCGTCCTGCTCGCCTGGATTCCACTGAAAGAACGTCCGGGACTTGGCACGATTGCTAATGCGATTGTGATAGCAACCGCGCTTCAAGTGATGAGCGCGATCTTGCCGCACCCAACGAATACATTTGTGAGATTCATCGTTGTCATCGCTGGAATCGCTTGTGTGGGAATTGGCAGCGGGCTATACCTCACCACCAATTTGGGACCGGGACCACGTGACGGCATGATGACCGGAATTCATTTTCGAACCGGATGGCCGGTTGCCCGAGTGCGATTGGGTATTGAAATTGGCGCCTTAACGATTGGCTGGTTCCTTGGTGGAACAGTGGGAATTGGAACAGTTCTTTTCGCCGTACTCGTAGGTCCCTTTGTTGCCTATGGCCTCAAAGCTGTTGGTGTTCTTGCAGGGGCAAAAACAGTAATCGAAACTGATGAGGAACCAGAACTGGATGCCTAACGGCGAATCCCTTCAGGCAAAAAAATTGGGTGCTGCGAGTTACTCACCCACAGCACCCAACTTATAAAGCTCACCAACTTAATGGCGTGAACTGTTTACGCTAGATCAAAGCGATCGAGCATCATGACCTTGTTCCAAGCGGAGACGAAGTCGCACACGAACTTGCCCTGTGCATCATTTCCTGCGTAGACCTCAGCAATTGCACGCAGCTGGGAGTTTGAACCGAACACAAGGTCAACTCGGCTGGCCATCCACGTGAGTTCACCGGTTGCCCGATCAGTTCCTTCGAAAAGCTCCGCGCCATCAGTGTCTGCTGAGACCGGCTTCCACTTCGTTGACATGCTGGTTACGTTGATGAAGAAGTCGTTGGTCAACGCTTCTTTCTTGCCCGTGAAAACGCCAACCTGTGAACCGTCAAAGTTCGCGTTCATGGCACGCATGCCGGCGACGAGCACCGACATTTCTGGTGCACTGAGTGTTAGCAGATTTGCTTTGTCAACGAGCAGCTTCTCAGCCGGACGCTCCAAGCCCTTTCCCAAATAGTTGCGGAAACCGTCAGCCACCGGCTCCAGCACCGAGAATGACGCAATGTCTGTCATTTCCTGGGTCGCGTCGGTGCGCCCTGGCGTGAAAGGAACCGTAACCGTTTCACCGGCATTGCTGGCAGCCTTTTCGACTCCAACGCAACCGGCAAGCACGATCAGGTCGGCCATCGAGACGTTCTTCGCGCCCTTGTTGAATTCACTGGCTATTCCCTCGAGCGTTTTCAATACCTTGGAAAGTTGAGCTGGGTTGTTGACCGCCCAATCACGCTGTGGTTCCAAGCGAATCCGAGCACCGTTTGCACCACCCCGCTTGTCGGTTCCACGGAATGTTGATGCCGAAGCCCATGCGGTTGACACGAGTTCAGAAATACTCAATCCACTAGCCGACACCTTGGCCTTGAGTGCAGCAATGTCTGCTTCGTCGATCAATGCACCCTGAACTGCGGGAACCGGATCCTGCCAAATCAAGATCTCGCTGGGAACTTCTGGGCCAACGTAACGGTTGATGGGTCCCATGTCTCGGTGGGTCAGTTTGAACCACGCTCTAGCGAAAGCGTCAGCGAATTCGTCCGGGTTAGCGAGGTAGTGGCGCGCGATCGGCTCGTAGATCGGATCGAAGCGCAGTGCGAGATCCGCCGTCGTCATGACAGGTGCAAGACGCTTATTCGGATCGTGCGCACCGGGCACCAGGTTGGCGGCCGCCGGATCCGTCGGGCGCCAGTCCAGTGCGCCGGCAGCGGTGGTGAAGATCTCCCACTCCCACTTGAAGAGGGTCTCCAGGTAGCTCATGTCCCAGGTGATCGGAGTCGGGGTCCAAGCACCCTCATGGCCGGAGGTAATGGTGTCGTCACCGAAACCCGTTCCGAAGGAACTCTTCCAGCCCAGGCCCATCTCCCAGATCGGTGCACCTTCGGGCTCAGGGCCCACGAACTTGTCCGCGAGGCCATCGAGGAGGGCGTCAACGCCGGCACCGTGCATCTTGCCGAAGGTGTGACCACCCGCGACGAGGGCAACTGTTTCGTAGTCATTCATTGCCATGCGCTCGAACGTCTCGCGGATGTCGCGAGCCGAGGCCATGGGATCCGGCACGCCATTTGGGCCCTGCGGGTTGACGTAGATCAAGCCCATCTGTACTGCAGCAAGGGGATTTTCTAACTCCCGATCACCCGTGTAACGGTTATCAGCCAACCACTCATGCTCTGAACCCCAATAGGTTTCATCAGGCTGGAACACGTCGGCGCGG